>NZ_JAFLMY010000039.1:0-27553 GCF_017313375.1 Agrobacterium sp. Ap1 | reverse complement strand
ATCTGCAGGAGCGAGTCGTGCTCGGGCTTGCCGACGCTCACCTCAAGAAACCGATCTATGGTGCTCCTGGTTTCATGACCGCCAGACGATGCGTTCGCTGTGTGAAGAACGATCGCCTGACCTGTCGATGGATCGGTCTCGAGCGACCAGCTGTCTCCATTGGCGCTGAGCGAGAATGTTTTGCCGTCAGTCATATTCCGGCTTCCTTGTCGGTGAGAGCGGCCCCAACAGGGTGCTGGGGACAAAGGCAACGCGGTGCTGCGGTTGACGCGCTTACATCCAACGGCAGCATGAAAGCGTTGGTTCGCCGCTCTTTCAGTCGTCTATGAAGTGAGATCTACGGGAGGTGCAGCGGCACATAGGCTAAACAGCTCGGCGACATCGATTGTTCCGGTCGTCCGCTAGAGGAGCCGCTGCCCGCTGCACAGCGGCAATCTAGGTTAGGCCGCTGCGACTGGTTAAGTGGTGCGACCCACCGTTGGTTGTGGGGTAGCCAGAAAATATTTGCTTCGTCGAAAGCGCAATTTTTCCGGCATCAGCGTCTTGCAGCTTGCAACGCGAGTAGAAGGCAGAGTTTCGGGAATGAGTTCGCGGTGCTGCTTAGAGGCTCAATCGAACACTCCGATCCTGCCCACGCTGAAAACCACGATTTTCCTCGCCATCGACTGGATCGCCGTCCCGTCGCCAAACAACGACACCTGCGTGCTGGCGCGCCAGGTCTTCGGCTTCCTCGATCGCCCGTACTTCGTTGGTAGCTACTCGAGGCTCGAATACCCGGACGGCCCGCTTGCGATCGTCAAGGTCGAAGGCAACAATTTAGATGGTGCTGAACGTCCCAGGCATTCGGTTTCTCCTTATTGTGGGGGCTGGCCATTCGAGGCAGACATCCCACCATCCACCGGAAGATTTACCCCGGTTACAAACCGGGCATCTTCACTTGCCAGAAAGGCGATGACGGCTGCGACATCCTCGGGCTTCCCAGGACCTTCAAGCGCAAATCGCTCATTGAATTTGTCGATGAGCTTCCGATCGTCTACCATGTCTTCCGTCATCCCGGTCTTCGTGAAGCTCGGGCAAACGGCGTTCACCCTGATGCCATCTTTGCCGTGATCCATTGCCATCGCCCTGGTCAGGTTGGTGACCGCACCCTTGGCCGCATTGTAAGCGGCCATTCCCCAGTCGCCGCCAGTTCCAGATACTGAACCCACGTGGATGATGGAGCCTTTGGATGTCTTGAGATGCGGGATGGCCGCCCGAGAGGCGTAGAAAACGCCGTCGAGATCGGTGGCCATGACCTTGCGCCAATCGTCCGTCGACAACGATCCGACATCACCTTGGGTAACCACACCAGCGTTGTTGACCAGCACGTCCAGGCGGCCAAACTTCTCTAACGCCGCGAGGACGAGCTGATTGACATCCTCTTCGTTTGATACGTCGGCTTCAATCACGAGAACTTGGCTTTCAGGATACGGCTTCGCTACGTCTTCCAGCTTGGACTTCGTGCGGCCGACCAGAGCGACCTTCGCGCCTTCGTTCAAGAAGCGCTCGGCGGTCGCCTTGCCGATGCCCGAGCCAGCCCCAGTTACGACGACGACCTTGTCCACGAAACGCTGCATGGAAATTTCTCCTTGGATTGCATTTGCCCTCCCATTCTCCCGGGGCATTGAACGGGTCGACCGCGAGGTATGTTCCAAGTGTGATGGTTCCGGGACTTCAGGACAGATGAAGGCGGCCGTCGTCAGAACCCGAAGATCACCTGCATCTTTTCGGAGGCTTGAGCGTTGGGCCTTTCCAGAAGGCAGGAGAGAAACGCAATGAACCCACCCCCCGCTCAACAGACCAGCCCGCCGATGGGAGAGAACGCCGCCCTCGAGGAGGTACGCCGACTGCGCGCTGAGGTCGCCGATCTCAAGGAGAAGCTGGTTGCTATTCATAGCCAGTCCGATGTCGAGTTCACGCCTGAGAAAGAGCACGCTTGGCTCAGGATTGCCGCGACGATCGCCGTCACTTTCGCATTAGGACAGTTGATCCGGGCGCTCAAGCTGCCTACTGCCACCGCCGTCGCGATCCCGATGATCAGCAACGAAGTCAACCGCCGTTTCCTATGAGTTCAGGAGGACCTCAGATGTCAGACGAAGATAGAATTCGTGAAGACGCTTACGCGCGCTGGGAGGCAGAGGGGCGGCCCGAGGGCCAGCAAGAACGCCATTGGCGGGAGGCGAGCGAAGCGCTCAAGAACACTGGCCTTCCACAAACCTGGTCGGCGGACCATGGTGGCGGTGTCGGGTCGTCCGCGGGCTCATCCAACGAGCAGACGGATGATGGTATCAAGCCTCAGGACTTGAATTCGGAAAACGATCAGGGCGCTGGCTAAACTAGCGGTCCCTCGCTGACATCCGGTCGTTGATCCAGCGCCGCACGCCTAATCTCGATCATCATACCGGATGTAGTCGAAAAACTACACTTTTACAACCAGCCCATCCGCGACGCTCTACGGCATCGACTTTTCGTGCACCACAAGGTATGCGGCACTCACACAAACATCGGAAGCTATCACGGAAAGCGTGATGCCAATTTCGTTTTACGGAGGCTTGTTATGGTGGGCGGACTTGCCGAAGCCTTACCCTATCTTTTCGTTCTTGTCGGGTGCGGTCTCGTTTGGTTCGTTGTGTCACGATACAAGTCGTTTCACGATGTTCCGCGCAAGCACCTGGCATTGCTCGGTCTAGGCTGGTTCGTTCTAGTTTACTTGTTTATTCTCGCTGTGTCCCAATGACCTGTTGGAGCCAGTACCTACCGCCCTGACATCCTTTGCGCCAATAGTGGCCGTTGACGTATCAGGGACCGCTCTGACATTCTCTCTCTTCACCGATGTGAGTGAGGGAACATGGCACGTAGAGCACTTTTTCCAGGGGGGGCACGGACTACGGCTGACAAGATCAAGCTTTCGCCGGGGATCGTCTCTGGCGACCATGTCTATGTGACGGGCATGACTGGAAGCAGGCCAGACGGGACGATACCGGTGGACCTGGAAGAACAGTTCCGGCAGGCGTTCGAAAAAATTGATGCTGTTCTTCGAGAGGCCGGATTAGACTTCGGCTCTGTCGTGGAGATGACGAGCTACCATATCGGCTTGCGTGATCACTTCGACAGGTTCTGCGACGTGCGCTCCGAATATGTGTCGGAACCCTTCCCTGCATGGACTGCGGTTGAGGTCGCAGGATTGCGCCGGATAGGTGCGGTCGTCGAGATCAAAGTGGTGGCTTCCATCGACACTAGCCGACCTGAATGACCGTTTCGGGCCGGATGCCGACTTCTGCTTCGCGCCAAGTGCGGATATTACGGAGGTGGCAGTTCAAGCCCGTCGGGCAATGAAATCCAGATGACGGTCTGAGCTTCCGGGGAGTGTCGCGACAGATGACCTTTGCCATGCGTGTCTTCGACCAGCACGAAGCTGCCTGCCGAAACATGGCGAACCTCGCCGTCACTTGTCTCGTATTTTACTGATCCATCAAGCCTTACCGTAAGTACGGGCTCCGGAACCTTATGCCATGTAACTTCTCGCATTCCGGCCGGGATATGAGTGATGCGGACGCGAGAGGCTAGGTAGCTGGCTGTAACATCAAAAGCAACAGCATCAGGATGAACTGATCGCTTAGTCGTCGGCAAATCGATTTCATCAAAATGAGATTCGCCATCCGGCGAGGCGTAGATGCGCAAGCACTTCATCAATAGAATTCCATTGGGATGAGAAACAGGCGTGGCAACGAAGCTC
Source organism: Agrobacterium sp. Ap1 (assembly GCF_017313375.1). NCBI lineage: Bacteria > Pseudomonadati > Pseudomonadota > Alphaproteobacteria > Hyphomicrobiales > Rhizobiaceae > Agrobacterium > Agrobacterium sp. Ap1. The sequence goes on along the minus strand of NZ_JAFLMY010000039.1, from coordinate 23,778 downwards.
GCGTACCACAACGGATGGAGAAAGACTACGTCGTTAATCGAGAGCCCGCGTTGGCCCCGATTGCGGTCTTCCGCTACGCGCCAATTGCGGCCATGACAGAGCGTCGGTGAAATGCCACAAGGACTGTGAGAATGTTGCGTTCAATATCTGGCACGGCCACAATTGTGAGATTGTTTTACTGATTGTCTTCCTAGAGTTCATTGATGCAAAGCGAAGAAGTTAGCCCCACCTTGGGTCAGGGTATGCTACGACTGGCCACGCTCTTCGCGGTAATTGCGAGCATCGCGTATGCCTTCTGCTGCATGTTCACCCAAGACGCTGCGTTACAATCGCTGTCAACTTATGCAGCTCGATACCACTACACGCAAAGCTGTGACGATGAGGGGAAAGTCGTTTCCTCTGGACCTACGAACTGCGTCGATCTTAACAAAGTTGTCTTCGTCAACGGGACGGTGATGAAAGCATACTTCAGAGAATGCAGTGGTGTTCCTGAGGCAAGTCGCTCCTCTGAGGTCGCAAAACTCTCGCGAACTGAAATCATATCGCTCAAAAAGGCCTTACAATGGTATGCGCAATTTGGCAGCAGTCCGCCGTGTGGGCCACATGGTCGCTAAAATGAATGCACGGGTCTATAGCTGCATGACCGTTTCAGGCCGAGAGTCGACTTCCGGCTCGCGCCATCAGCAGGCATAATCGGTTTGGTATCGGGCCAAAGAGGTGGAAAGCTCCCCCCACGATTGCTAAAAGTCGGCATGCTCGATTACGAAGCCTTCCGTATCCGACAAATTGCCGCGAAGGACACCGCGTTTCAAGGTGTCGCCGCGACCGTCCTCGATGCCGCCGAGGCGCGTCTTGCTCAAGCCGACACGATAGACGATTTCCGGCTAGAAGCGATGAGAACGCTGGCGCTCGGCCGGAATGGCCACAGCCGAGCCATCGCGAATGCTGCAGTCCAGGTGGCGCCGGTGCGCTTAGTGTGGCTGGCAAACGGGCCGTGCCTCGTCGAGGGACCGGAAGCGGGCGCTCAGCTTCTCGCGGTGAATGGCATTTCGGTCGCGGAAATCTTCGCTAGGCTGCGCCCCTACCTTGCTGGTACAGATCAGAGGGCGCGGGCGCTGGCCGGATTCATGCTGGCCTGGCCGCCCGCTGTCGCGCTGGTAACCGGCGTGCCGACCCCGGTTTACCGCCTTGTGACCGTCGGCGGAGATCTGGTTGAGCTTGCCACTTCCGACACGGTTCCAGCGGAGGCGCTCTATCCTGTGGCAGAGCGCGGAGTTGCAGACCAGTTGATCGCCCACCAAGGGATCGCCGAAGTCGGCGAGGCAAGACGCGGGACCTTCCTCCGTCAGCTTGCTGGGCAAGTCTCCTATGTCCGGATCGGCGATCTCAGTGCCGCGCCACCTCCGGAAACCGTGGCACAACTGACGGCCATCGCAACAGAAATCCGGGGTGCCCGCCGTCTCGTGGTCGATCTGCGCGGCAACCCGGGAGGCGACTTCTTCGGCGCCGCCACCTTCGCGCGCGACCTACCGAAGATCGCTCCCGAGGCGGCGCTCGCGGTGTTGGTCGACAAGTTCACCTTCTCGGCGGCGCTCGTCGCCGCGGCGCTGCTAAAGTTCCACGCGGGTGGTCGTCTCGTCGGCGAGGAGATGGGGGACGCGGCGGCCTTTCACGCCGAGGGCGGCACCGAGGTATTGCCGCGGTCCGGCCTATCGATCCGCTATTCGGACGGCTGGCACGATTGGGCCGAAGGAAAGGCCGACCCCGTTCTGACGCCACCGGAGATTTCTCGCGAGATGGTGCCGGCCGGATTGCTTATGCCCGACATGGTCGCCACGCCGACCGGCGCCGATCTGGCCGCTGGCCGCGACATGACCCTCGCAGCTGCGCTCGCGATGGTCCGAGAAGAGCGCTGACGAGTACCTCATTGTCGCAAAACTCCCGCTTTTAGTTTCGATTTTGCGTAACTTCGCGAAATAGGTAATTTTGCGACCCGCGCTGATGGCCGCCGCTATAGACCAGCAGCTTTGGTTAGGTTTATCCGGAAGCGATCACGCCGCCGCTGATATCGGCGCGTCATCTCCGCCGATACATGGCCAAGCTGCTTTTGAACGTAGCGTTCGTCGATTTCGGCAGAGGAGGCGAGGCCGGCGCGCAATGAGTGGCCGGAAAACCTGAAAGCCCGCTCGATCTCACTGAGATCGCCGCGAACGCCGGCAGCGATCGCCGATCGTTTCACAAGCCGGGCTACCTCCTTGTCATTCAATCGTTCGGATCCAACCGCCTTGCCCTGTCCTGTGACGCGGCGGAAGAGGGGGCCATGCGCCACTCTGGCGAACTTGATCCAGGTCTCGACGGCCGCGACTGGGCACGTGGCGTCGGAGGAACCTCGGCCGACCTCGACCTCCCGCCATCCGGTCTTGCCCCGCAGAGTGACGAGCATGCCCTGATCGAATATTTCGATCCAGCCGCGACCGTCCTCGGTCTGGTCGGCTTTGAGATCGAGACCAACGATCTCTGACCGCCGAAGACCGCCCGCATAACCGATCAGCAGCATGGCCCGATCCCGCAGGCCCCGGAGCGTGCCGCGATCGAGCGTTTCGATCATGGCGATGATATCTTCGGCCAGCACCGCCTCTTTCTGCACCGGCGGCCGGGCATGAGTTTTGCGAATGCCGGACAGTACCGTGGCGATATGGCGATCCTTGCGATCGAGGGTCAATCCGCGCTGGGCATAGTTCCACGACAGCGACGAAAGACGCCTTTCGATAGTTGAGACTGAATTCGCCTTGATCCCCCGTTCGGCCGCACCCGACGCGCAGGCGGTGATGTAAAGCCCGACGGTTTGTGGATGTGGGGGGAGGGGGGTGAGGCCGGACCGGCGGCACCAGGCAGAAAAGTGCTTCCAGTCCGCGGCATAGGCTTTGCGCGTGTTGGCGGAGCTGGCGGCTTCGACGTAGGTCCGAGCCCGATCGGCGAGGCTGACGAGATGGTCTGGTGGATGATTGTTGCCGGCGGGGGAGGGGAGGGGGCTTTGCCCCAGGACCTGCGGCGCGGAAAGATCATGGCCGGCCCCCGTGCTGAGAAACGGCGTTGAGGTGTCCTCGACGTGGATTTCGGTGTTTTGCTCGATGATTTGGGCCATTTCTTTATAATGAGAAATACGTCCGATAAGTCAACGTTATCAGACGTTTAGAGGAAACAGTGCCGAGGAATTAAGCTGGCCTGCACACTGTACCCATCATCGAATATTTGGCTATCGGTCAAGCAATAGGCGACCTGCGGCAGAGAGGGACATTACCGTCACACCGTTTGCAAGAGGGAAGGACTCTTGACCGGGATAGATAACGATCCGGTTTTGCGGCTGCAAATCCTCGCAGGCAAGATAAAACCCCTTTTCGAGTTTCGGGGTAAGGCTTCGCTTGATCTCTATCGCCCAGGGCTTTTCGCCTGGAGGGGTTAGCAGGAGATCGATTTCGGCTCCGGCCGCTGTACGGTAGAAGTTGGCCATTGTGCCATCTGGCGAGGACGCGATCAGTGTTTCGATCACGAAGCCCTCCCAACTGGAGCCGACAATTGGATGACCAAGTAATTGTTCAGCGCTTCCAAGCCCAAGCAGCGCATGGGCGATGCCGCTGTCCCTGACATAGACTTTGGGTGATTTGACCAACCGCTTGCCGACATTGGCATGCCAGGGTTCGAGACGACGCACCAGTAGCAGGTCGACAAGAAGATCGAGGTAAGAAGCGACGGTCTTGCCATCTACCCCCAGCGAACGGGCGAGTTCGGCTGCGTTGAGAAGACCAGACTGGTGATGTGCCAGCATGGTCCAGAACCGCCTCAACGTCTCGGCGGGAATGCGCGGCCCGAGAAGCGGGATATCGCGTTCGAGATAGGTGCGAATGAAATCCTGTCGCCAGCGCATACTTGCACGGTCGCTGGAAGCGAGGAAACTGTCGGGAAATCCCCCCCGCAGCCAAAGCCTCTCGAGCGCGTCTTCCGGCACTTCGAGCCCGTCGACGGGCTGCATTTCAAGATAGGCAATGCGGCCAGCCAATGTTTCTCCGGATTGTTTGAGGAGGTCGATCGAAGCCGAGCCAAGCAACAGAAACTGGCCAGTGCGCCGTCCGGCACGGCGATGGCGATCGATCAAGCCCCGCAGAATCTGGAACACGTTTGGCAGACGATGAACTTCGTCAAGGATGACCAGCTTGTCATCATGGCTTGCAAGATAGAGTTCTGGTTCCGCTAGTTTGGCCCGATCCGCCTCCGACTCCAGATCGAGATAAATCGAGGGCCGGTTTTCGCCAATATTGATTGCTAGCGTTGTTTTGCCGACCTGGCGGGGCCCCAACAGTGCGACAGCAGGACTTTCGTCTACCAGATGTCGGAGTTCGGTTTCAATTCTTCGTTCAATCATCCTTGCATTTATGGAGTTGTATTCCGCAATTGCAAGGAAAAAATCAATTATGTTAGGAATCGGGTTGCTCGACCGCTTCGCCGTACAGCGTTGTTATAGTAGCTCGAAGCCTGCTGCACGGATCGATGGCGTGATTGCTCCATCGCCTCTGGGAGCGGGATGCCCCGGTTTGCCGCCTCGGTCAAATACCCTGACCGCAACCCGTGCGCGGAGAACTCCCTTGGCTCCAGCCCGGCCATTTTGGCTCGCTGCTTGAGAATGGCATTGATCGACTGCGGGTCGAGCGCCCGCTTCGAAACGGTATTCCACTTGCCAATCCCCCGAAACACGCTGCCCTTTTCAATAGCTGCGGCTGCCATCCAGGCATTGAGCGCCTCCACCGGCTGGCCCGTCAGGTAGACGATCTCATCTTGTTCGCCCGTGGTTGTTTTCGTCCGGCCGAGATGAATGGCGAGAGAGGGGAGGGGAGGGGAGGGCCGTCTTCCACCTCGATCGGCTGCTCAATTGTCAATTGCTCGACACGAAGGCCGGCAATCTCGCTGCGTCGACGACCACCCGCGGCGAATGCTACCATAAGTATCGCCCGATCGCGAATGTCGCGCAGGCTGTTATCCGCGCAGGTCACCAGCAGCTTTTGAAGGATATCGCCTGTGACCGCCTTTGCGCTTTTACGACGGCGCGTCCGGGGAACGGCACGAACAGCCAACCGGATCGCCTGTTTGAGGGCAGGGGAGGCAAAAGCGCCGTTGAGACCGCGCCACTTACTCAATGTCGACCAGCTGGCCAGCCGGCGCCGCACCGTGGCGGGCGCGTGCGGACCGGTGGATTTCAGGAAACCCTGGCGGCGAAGGTTTTCGTCGACACCATCGGGCATGCCGTGATGAGGATCAGACGCACGCTTCTCCGGGTCCCACAGATGGTGGGCGACGAACTTTAGCAGCAGCGCCTCGGGCGCCGGCCAGGGCAGGGACTGTCCGGTGGCAGCCAGGCCCCAGGCTTCAAGATAGGCGAGGTCGGAGGTCAGCTCTCTCAGCGTATTGTCGCCCATTCCCTGGTTGACGAGATGGCGCAGCGTTTCGACGTCCTTATCGGTCAACAGCTCAGCGAGCTCGTCGCGGCGCTCGAGCGGCAGGACGGCGGCGATGGTGTCGAGTTCTTCGGCGCGGCGCTCGACGGCGTCCAACGATTTCCTGGTCATGGGCGCTCCAAAAGACGGATTCATGCGGCCTTGATGACCGGCGTTTAGCAGCGATTTTCAGTGATTTGCGACTCCAGATCAACTACCATCGATAAGCATTACTTATCATGGGAGTTGCAGCATTGTTTAACCCAGTGCCCACGCAGCAAATGCAATGAATATTCAGATTGCGCTGGGTTGTACTTACTAGACCAGACCGTCATTTTCACTCGTCCCTCGGCAACGTGGATGATAATCGTGGGCACCTTAGGAATTAGAAGGGACAGGATCTTTTAGTCTGAAGGCAGAGCGCGCCTACGGCCGGCCGCTGGATGTCCAGCGGAGGGCAAGTCGCCTTTTCTCATGGTCCACTGTTCCATCTACCGCAAAAGCATGGCTACAACTCCAGGATCGATCTCGCTCACACGCGAAAAGATCTGATCTGAGGTCAGGAATTTCCTGGGCGCTGACGTGGGTGATCAAATGAAGGGGATGAAGTGAACAAAAATCTCGAATACGGCATGTGGTTGAACGAGCCAGCGGTTTGGAAGGCGTCTCCAAGCACCCTCACCATGACAACCGACAAGAATACGGACTTCTGGCGGAAAACGCATTATGGCTTCAACCGGGACAGCGGACATATGCTCGGCATCCCTGCGACCGGAGACTTTACGGCAAGAGTGCGGGTGCAAGGTGAATTCCGGTCGCTCTATGACCAGGCTGGGCTTATGTTGCGCATCGATGCAGATCGCTGGATCAAGACTGGCGTCGAATTCACGGATGGCGAACGCTTCCTCTCCACCGTGGTAACGAACGGTGCATCCGACTGGTCGGTGTCTCAGCCGTTCGACGATCTCGAAGATTTCACCATCCGGATCACTCTTAGGGAGGGTGCCGCAAGAATCCAGGCGAGTTCGGATGGCCGCACCTGGCCTCTGCTGCGGCTAGCGGCTTTTCCGAGCGGTGAGAAGTACATGGTGGGACCTATGGCCTGCACGCCGGAACGTGCTGGTCTGAAGGTGCAGTTCTCCGAATTCTCTTTGGGCGACGCAATCACCACAGATCTACACGACTTGTCGGCCTAGCCTTTTTCCCGTCAGGCCTTATGGGACGTCGAGGCGACGACATTGATAGCAGAGGACAAATAGCGGATGGCGAGCTCGTTGCCTCTTTCTTGCGCCAACGCCAGCGCCGCACGTCAATGTGCCTCCAAACCATCGTTCCCTTCGGCGACCTGAGGCGACGAAGCTGCCATGACAGCCTCTGTGTAAAAGGTGGGAACGCCGATATCGTCACGGAGGCAGCGACCGAACGACACCAGCGACAAGGCTGACCCGTCGGGACGCAGGACACGGAAGCGACCACTCGAGGGCTCGCCTTTGACAATCGCCTGATGGACGCTGCCTGCTATCATCGCATATACAGAAACGTCCCCTCGGATAACTGGGCGGGCATTCACGCTAGTCAAATAGGAGCAAGACCGTGTCATCATCGCTGCGAGGATGCGCGACTTTCGCCTGGCAGTCCGACTACGGCCAGTTCTACTTGGTCGACCGAGCTGAGGATGGGTTCACGCCACCAGGCGAGATCACTTCCGAGATGGAGACGCGCAGCCTATCCGTGATGCCCAGTGGTTTGGTTGTCTACACCCAGTCCTGCCTTCAACAACATATCAGGATCGCAATCTATGACAGCGAACCGGAGCATCCGGTCACCGAGCCAATGAGCGGCAATCTGTGGACGCGCATAGAACAAACCCAAGCCTCGTTTCCATCGAAGTCGTTCGCGATATCCAGCCCCTCGCTGCCCGATCCGTTGCCATGCGGCCCTATTTTCCTCGTGGACAGCGTTGACTGCATGATCCAGATCAACTGGATGGAATTTCACGGCAGCAGGGATGAGAGCGTCCCAGTCGATCCGGACATCATCGATATTGCAATCTGGCCAGCCGCTACGTCGCGTGACGAAGCGCTTCAAAAAGGGGGCGAAGAGCTGGCGCAGCCTTTTGAAGCAACTCTTGGCGATGAGACCGTTGAGAGATCGTTTGCTCATTCCACCGATCCGGGACCGTGAGGGCGATATAGTTGATGGCTAGCACGCCTCGGCGAACTGCTTTGTTCAGACGCCGAAGGATGACAGGATCGGACATGGCCCGGTCCTTCCGGACGCGCACTCGCCCACGAGGCGCTTGAGTGCAACTCTGGCTTGATCCAGCTCAGCAATCCGAGCTTGGAGCGCCTTCAGTGGAATTTTCGCCCAGGCGGCGTGGACCTCTATCTGGGTACTGCCGCTCTTTCCGAGCGGGACTATGTCCACGAGGCCGTCGAACGGGCCGATCTCATCATCACGATCGGACACGACACGATCGAAAAGCCTCCCTTCATGATGAATGGCAACGGAGCGAAGGCCGTTCATGTCGGGTACCAGCCGGCCACTGTCGAGCAGGTCTATTTCCCTCAGGCCGAGGTGATCGGGGATCTCGGGCCCACCCTCAAGCTCCTGGCGGACCGGCTTGAGGGCAGGCTTCCAAACGCAAAAGCGCTGATCTATCTCAGGCAAGGGATCCTCGCGCGCATCGCCGACCGGGAGCTTGAAGCCCGCTTCACGCCGCAACGGATCGTCCACGACGTCCGCGCCGTTATGCCGACCGACGGGATCCTTGCCCTGGACAATGGCATGTACAAAATGTGGTTCGCGCGCAACTACCGGACCCATGTCGCGAATACACTGCTTCTCGACAATGCCTTGGCGACGATGGGAGCCGGGCTCCCTTCAGCGATGATGGCTTCCATGCTTTACCCGACGCGGCGCGTCATGGCGGTCTGTGGGGATGGCGGCTTCATGATGAACAGCCGGGAGCTTGAGACCGCCGTGCGTTTGCGGCTGAACCTCGTCATCCTCCTGATCAAGGACGATGCCTACGGTATGATCCGCTGGAAACAGGCGATCGATCGGTTCACCGATTTCGGGATGACGTTCGGAAACCCCGATTTCGTCAAATACGCCGAGGCTTAAGGCGCAAAGGGCACGCGTGTCGAGCACATCTAGGATCTGAAATCGACCCTGAACGACGCGTTCGAGATGGGCGGCGTGCATCTCGTCGAAGTTCCAATCGACTATTCCGAGAACGAGCGCGTGCTGGTCAAAGAGTTGTCAGCGAGGCTGCCGGTCGTCGAGGCGGCTCAGTAATCCTACCGATCCCAATCGGTGACCACCCGAATTCACCCCATCATGGCTCCCTGTAAGCTCACAGCCATCAACAACCGAAAGAAAGTTGCCAAGATGAAAACTCTTCTGATCGCTCTCGCCGCCAGCGCGCTTATAACGGCCCCCTCGGTTGCCCAGGACACTGTGCAGCAGACCAGCATCGCAACCACGCTCGCGGTCGATATCGCTCAGGCGGCCGTCTCTGCATGCACCGCCGATGGTTACAACGTGTCGGCCGCCGTGACCGACCGGTCGGGTGTCCTTCTTGCACTGGTGCGCTCCCAGAATGCAGGTCCGCATACCGTCAATGCGTCTACGCAGAAGGCCTTCACCTCGGCGTCGTCGCGCAATCCCACCAGCGCGATCGCCGAAAACGTTTCCAAGAACCCGGTTGCTGCCGGGATGGCGGATATCCCGGGCTTCCTCGTCCTGGCCGGTGGTGTTCCGATCAAGGCCGGCAAGGATACGATCGGTGCGATCGGCGTTGCAGGCGCACCGGGCGGCAATCTGGACGAGGCATGCGCAAACGAGGCGATCGAAAAGGTCAGCGCCCGCATCAACTAACCCCGCGATGTCAGGGGGCGTCGAACGAAGTAGCCGACGCCCCTGGGCCGCTTTCTCGCACGAGAGTTTTCCGTATGACTGGGTTCCTATAGTCTTTGCAACGTTCAAGGTTATCGCTTTGGGGGTGGCGATGTATTTCGCCGTCAAATGGCAGTACGACCAGGGAGAGAAGGGGACGACGCGAGCGTTGCTGCAAACCGGCGGCAAGGTGATCGCGTTGTTTACGATCGCGCTAGCTGCCGTCGGGCTTTTCGCGTTCTCCTTGAGCCGAATGCTCGGGTTGGACCTGAACCTACCGTGACACCATTGCAGCCACCTACGGAGGCGTGGTCTCCTGCAGGTTAGGTGGTTATCTTCCATATTTGTGATCAAGAGGACGCATCGGCCGTGGCAAAGCAATTCGAGAGCATTGACGCTCGTCTCAAGGACTTTATCGGTCGGCAGCATATCTTCTTCACAGCCTCGGCGACCGGCCAATCCCGGGTGAATATTTCGCCGAGGGAGACGGGCTGTCTGCGGGTGGTTGATGCAAATACGGTGGTCTATCTGGATAGGACCGGGAGTGGAAACGAGACCGCCGCGCATTTGCGCGCGGATGGTCGGCTGACGATCATGTTCTGTGCGGTCGAAGGGCCACCGATGATCTTGCGCCTTTACGGTCGCGGGCGGGCCATCCGCCGCGACAGTCCCGAATACGAGAATATCCTGATCAGCCACTACAACGGTTCGGAACCCTCAGGAGCCCGGCAGGTCATTCTGCTGGACATCGACCTGGTTCAAACCTCCTGCGGCTTCGGCGTCCCTCTGTTCGACTACAAAGCCGAACGGCCAAGCCTCGACCAATGGACCGCTGCAAAAGGCCCGGATGGTATCGAGGTCTATCGTCGGGAAAAGAATACATACAGCATGGATGGCCTACCCACTGGAATGTTCGACGACGCCTAGCCGAGCCGCGAACATTTTCGAGCCAGCTGGCTCGTATTAAGTAATAATGGCAGTTGGCGTGCCTTGCATTACCGATGCGCCATGAGCCAGATGCGGGTTTGCTCCGCGACTGCCGGTGTTCCGAGTTTCGTTGCGATGCTCGCCCGATGACTGTCGACGGTCCGGACCGACACGTCGAGCGCGGCCGCGATGTCCTTGCTTCCAAATCCTTTGGACACGAGCTCAATCACTTCCCGTTCCCGAGAGGTGAGATGCTTCAGCAACTGACTGTTCTCGTGGCAGATGAGAAGCTCGTCGAGCGCGGCCTCGCAAGTTGCAATCGTTTCCATCAAAAGATGCTCATCGACCGGCTTTGCAAGAAAGTCGACGACGCCGGCCTTGAATGCGCGACGGCATGCTTCCACGTCGCCGTGTCCCGTGATCATGATGGCCGGCCAGCGGATGCCGAGATCCTCAAGCTTCTTCAGAAGCTGCAGTCCGCTGATGGCAGGCATCCTGAGATCGAGGAGCATGACTCCCGGTTTCGACTTTTCCACATGGGCGAGCAGGTGGGCGGCATCAGGGAAGGCCGTGACCTCTTTGCCGTAGGTGGCGAGCAGAAGCGTCATGGCCTCTCGTACCGCGAGGTCGTCGTCGACGAGGTAGATCATGCGGGCTCTCCCAGTGGCAGGCGGATGACGAAGGTGGCGCCGCCGTTATTATGTGCCTCGAGACTGCCATTCATGCGCTCGATCAGTCGCGACGATAGAGGCAGGCCAAGGCCCATCCCGTCAGGTTTTGTGGTGAAGAATGGTTCAAAAATCCGATGGAGCGAGCCGGTCTCGATGCCTGGCCCATTGTCCGCGACCTCAATGGCAACGCCGTCTCCTTCGCGCCGAGCTGTCAGTGTAATGAGAGGAGAGGGACATCTGGCGACCGCATCCGCAGCGTTGCGAACGAGGTTATGAATAACCTGCTGAAAGGAAACCACATCGATCGGCACGACGGGCAGATCGGGGAAAATGACCATATTGAGGCTGATGGCCCGTGCTTTGATGTCCGCTTCGACGAGGCGCATGGCCTCGGTGATCGCTTCATCGAGGGGGACCATTTTGATATCGGCCGGCGCGCCCGAGATGTAGGCCCGCATGCGTCCGAGGATGTCCCCCGCGCGCTTGGCTTCGCGAATGTTGGCGTCGAGTGCCTTTTCGAGGATATCTTGGCGGCCGATGGCCAAGGCGCGTCTTGCCGCCTGGCTCTGACTGAGCATTGCTGTCACCGGCTGCGCTAGTTCATGGGCGATGCCGGAGGCCATCTCACCAAGAGCGTTGACGCGCCCTGCATGAGCGAGCATCGCTTCCTGCTTCAGTAGCGCTGCCCTTGCCTCGTGACGACGGCGTTCGGCCTGGGTTTCCCTATAGGACGCAACCAACCAGATGACCGCTGCCCAGCCAATTATCAGCGGAACGGCCAACCGAAGCGGAACGAGTTCACCGGGGCCAAAATACCGGCTGATTTCCAACTGGAGCGGTTGGGTATGGCTCGTCATCGCGATCCTTGTCGTGGCGGCCAGGAGCGCACGCTCGGTGCCACCGTGTGCAGCGAGCGTCTCGTCGTTCAACGTCAGCGTCGTGGAATAATCCCGGGATGCCCTCTCACCGTCCAGCAACGCATTGGCATCAATCCGCAGACGCAGGACCCGGCCGGGTTCGACAAGTTTGAAGATATCGTAGGCCTGCTCGCCGGGCAGGGCGCGGCTCGCGATATCGCCGACATTGAAGAGTTTTGGTAGTTCGGCGAGCGGGCGCCCGCTTTCCTCTGTGGCTCCGGCGGGCTTGCCATAACGGAAAATCCGCGCCGCACCGGCGTCGAGACGGAACGTGGCGATTTCGACGATACGGGGGTATCGGACCAGAATGTTTTCCGACAGGCCCTGAATGCTCGGCGACGGCTCTACTGGCGACATCCGGACGATTGCGCCAAGCGCGCTCAGATGCGCATCGTGCTGCGCCAGTTTTTCGGCGAGAAGCGTTTCGGTGCTACCTGCTCTCTCAAAGAGCTCCTGCCGACCCGACCGATATTCGACCGCAGCGAGAACCAGAACCGACAGCGCACTGGCCGCGACCCATATTACGGTGGCCATAGCGAGATGGGGTTGTTCGTTCAGAAATCGTCGCATTAGACAGGATGCCGCGAGACATCCACTCCGTGGGTGAGTGATTGATGGTCAAATCAATACTCATCGGGAGGAAAGCGGCAATCGGTAATCCTACCGGGACAGGATTGCCGCATCCCCGACGTTCAAACGATCAACCGTTGGTGTCGCTCAGGGTCTCGAACAGGAACCAGACACGCTTCTCGGTCTCATCGATCCAGTTCTCGGGCAGGCTGGCGGTCGCGACGTCGTTATACTCGTCACAGACGTTATGCAGCGAGCGCATGCTTGCGATAAGGCTGCCATTGTTGTCGCGCAGCTCGGCGAGCATTTCATGCGGATGGACGAAAACGGCGTCATTGTCGGCAATGCGTTGCTGCGCGAGATGTCGCCGATAGAACGCAGCGTCCTGCCGCCGACCTTGCGGACGCGCTCGGCCAACGGGTCGGTCATTGCAAACAGTTCGTCGCCATGCTCGTCGAGCAGCAGATGGTAGTCACGGAAATGCGATCCGGACATGTGCCAGTGGAAGTTCTTGGTTTTGAGATAGAGCGGGAACACATCCGCCAACACGGCGGTTGCGCCGGCGGAGATGTCCTTCACCGCGTCGCTACTCAGTCCTGTAGGCGTTTTCAGCGCAGCAGCGCCACGCAATTGACTGATTGGTCCATGGTCCTATTCCCTTTCTGGAAATGCATTGTCTATATCGCCCATGGCTGCGTCGGGGCAGTGCTTGCGCGGAGGCGGGGCGCGACCTGCCTAGTGGAGGTCGTCTAAGAGGGGCGCTGACGCCCCTCCCGTGTCTCCATTGGCCCAAGAGGGCTGCGGCATGGATCACCCACACCGGATCAGGTTCAGCCCTTGATGAAGGCCAGCAGATCCTCGTTCAGGACGTCTGCATTGACGGTCAGCATGCCGTGCGAGAAGCCGGGATAGGTCTTGATATGGCCGTTCTTCAGAAGCTTGATCGACTTCAGGGCCGCATCCGCAATCGGCACGATCTGGTCGTCTTCGCCGTGAAGCACCAGCGTCGGTAGGGTGATCGCCTTCAGGTCTTCGGTCTGGTCGGTTTCCGAGAAGGCCTTGATGCCGTCGTAATGGGCCTTGGCGCTACCGATCATGCCCTGGCGCCACCAATTCTGGATTACGCCTTCCTGCACCTTGGCGCCATCCCGGTTGAAACCGTAGAATGGGCCGGCCGGAACGTCGCGGAAAAACTGGGCGCGGTTGGCGGCAAGTGCCGAGCGGAAACCGTCAAAGACTTCGATCGGCAAACCCTCAGGGTTGGCAGCGGTCTTGACCATCAGCGGCGGTACGGCAGCGACGAGAACAGCCTTGGCAACGCGGCCGGCCTTCTGGCCATGCTTTGCAACATAACGAGCGACTTCCCCGCCGCCGGTGGAATGGCCGATATGGATCGCGTTCTTCAGGTCGAGTGCCTGGACGACAGCGAAGGCGTCGGCTGCGTAGTGATCCATATCGTGACCATCGGCGACCTGTGCCGACCGGCCATGGCCACGCCGATCGTGGGCGACGACGCGATAACCTTTCGAGAGGAAGAATAGCATCTGCGCATCCCAGTCATCCGACGATAGCGGCCAGCCGTGGTGGAAGACGATCGGCTGTGCGTCCTTCGGACCCCAGTCCTTGTAAAAGATTTCAGTGCCGTCCTTGGTTGTAACGAAGCCCATGTCGATATCTCCTTGTGATGAACTGTTAGTCGAAGAGGTGTGTGAGAAGGCGAGCGCCGGAATGCTCACACTGGCAAGTGCGAGGCTCCCGAGCAGGACGCTGCGTCTCGACACGAAAAACCGATCTGTATCGGATGCCATTGTATTTCTCCTGTCGCGCTGTGTTTGCGAATTCCGTATTTGACAAGGAGAGGGTATCGCGATCTTCTGGCAGAAACACGTGGCGGAAATGACTTTATCCGAGGCAAAAGTGGCAAAACGCAAAAAAGCTGATTTCATAGAGGTGGGGCTGCTGGTCTACCCGGATTGTCAGTTGGCCGCCGTCTATGGATTAACCGATCTGTTTCGCGTCGCCAGCGACTGGTCGACGAACCTGCAGACGCCGACAAGCCTTCGCACCATCCGCGTCAGCTACTGGAAGATGGAGGATGGAGATGTGTCCTGCACATGGGACTCACACCCCGAAATTGCGCACTCGCTGAGCTACGTTATCGCGCCGCCGAGCATCATCATGCCGGAGAAAATGCAGAGCATGAGCCCCGCGTCGCAATGGCTCGCGTCCCAGCATGCGCGCGGTGTGACCGTCTGTTCGATCTGTGCCGGTGCGTTTGTCCTTGCCGACACCGGGCTGATCGACGGCCGGCGTGCCACGACCCACTGGGCTTTTGCCGAAAGGCTTGCCGAACAGTTTCCCAATATCGACGTCTCGCCCGACAATATGATCATCGACGATGGTGACGTCATCACTGCCGGCGGCATTCTCGCCTGGGCCGATCTCGGCCTGCTGCTTGTCGAAAAGCTCCTCGGGCAGGCTGTGATGCTGGAGACGGCGCGGTTTCTCGTCGTCGATCCGCCGCGTCGCAGCCAGAGCCAGTACAAGGCGTTTCTTCCGCGCTTCGATCACGGCGACAAGGAGGTGCTGCAGGTCCAGCATCAGTTTCATGCGACACCGGAGCTGCAAAAATCGATCGGTGAACTGGCGGATAGCGTGCGGCTTTCGGAAAGGACGCTACAGCGCCGCTTTTTTCGCGCGACACGGCTGAAGCTGACCGAATATCTGCAGAACGTCCGCATCATGAAGGCGCGGCAGTTGCTCGAGACGACAAATGGTTCGGTCGAGAGCATTGCCTGGGCGGTCGGCTATACGGATCCGGCAGCGTTTCGGAAGGTGTTTGGCCGGTTGACGGGCGCGAAGCCAAACGTCTATCGTGGCGACGCGCGCATTTGATCACTTCGGAGATGCCCCATCGTAACGTGGGCTGCGATCTCCGCTTCGTCTTTGCAATGCATCTGGTGATCGACGGTGCTCTTGCTTCCGGCCAATCCCGGTTCATCGCCATGACGGAGCGTGAACCACCATCTGGAAGGCCCGGCCGGACGCCCAACGCTTTCAACGGAAAATCGCGCTGGTGTGGGTGGGCAAACGCGCGATCGATCATAACGGAATTTGTGGTCAGAAGCTTAAATCGCTCCGCGATGGACACCGACGGGTGGGCTATGTCGCGCCCGGCTTGGGCGATCGACAGCGGCCGCCACCGAAAGCTACCCGAGGATCCGAGCTGTCTGCACATCAGCTCGGATCAGAACCCGGGGGGCAATTCACGGCGGAGCCCGTGGTTGCGGCCATGTCAGGTGCGGGGCGCGGCCTCGCGACCGGCGTGAGGCAGCCGGAGCGCACAAAGCGCAGCGCTGCCCATCAGCGTCGTCAAAATGGCTTGGTCGGGAGGTAGTTGTTCCTCAGCCTTTGCCGGTGCGAAGCGGGTTGAATATCTCTATGCCGTAAAAGTCTTTCTCATTGTCGGTCACGACGATGCATCCGTTCGCCTGGGCTGTCGCCGCGATGATGGTATCAAGGCCACTGCGTGATCGCCCGATTGCTTTTCCTTCGGCCATCAATCGCGCCCATATGAGTGCCGCCGTTTCGTCAAAAGGTAGGATACGATTAGCAAAGAGATGCTGCGGCCCATCATCACCAACAAACCAGGTCTCGAGAGAAGTCCGCTTCTTGCCGGCGGGCTTGTCCAAGATGCCTTTGTGGATTTCAGCCACGGTAAGGGAAGCGATAAAAAGATCCTCGTCGGTCTGATCGGCCATCCACGTCATCAAAGCGGCCGATGGCTCCGGCTTCCTGCTCAGGATATTGGTATCGAGAAGGTAGCGCATTAAATATCGATCTCACGACCTTCTTCACGCTGACGAGAGATTTCAACATTAGCGCCGAGAAATGGCGAGCGACGAAGCGCTGCGAGAATTCCGCCTTTTTGGGGTGGCTCACCATTGATGGTATCATTCACAGCCGCACGTAGTTTGGCGGACTCCGGGCCATTTTCTGCGAGGCGGCGCGCTAACATTCTGATGAGATCAGGATCGGCGTCGCGGCCCAGTACCTCGAAACGAGCGAGCCCACGGTCACTCAAGCGGGATCTGTAGTTTTGAATTGCGCGGGTCTGGGAACTGGACATTTCGACCTCCCAGCTATTCCCGGTAATATAGCCGGAAAGGTTTCAGCCCACAAGACCAGCCCTGGACTTTGCTAAGATTTGCAAACCGGCAAATCTCCGGTCGATGGTTCGATTCCGCACATCAGATGGGATGTTTGCCGCCCTTCCCACCCGGCATCAATGTGCCAAAAGTGTAGTCTAGCTACGAAATGGAGAGCGGCAAATGAAGGATACAATGATCGGCATTGACCTGGCAATGAATACCATCGTGCTTCATGGGACGTCGATGACGGGCGATCTGCAGTTTCGCAAGAAGTTGTCGCGCGGTCAGTTCGTTCAATTCATGCTGCGTCATCCAGCCCTCCGTTGTCGTTCTGGAAGCTTGTGGCAGCGCTCACTATTGGGCGCGAGAATTGACGGCCTGTGGCCACGAGGTGAGGCTGATTGTGCCACAATACGTTCGCCCATTCGTAAAGCGGCAGAAAAATGACATGGCCGACGCCGAAGCGATCGCCATTGCGGCGCGTCAGCCGGAAATGCGGTTCGTAGAACCTAAAAACGCAGGACCAGCAAGCCAAGGCTGTGCTCTTTCGAGGTGAACTGCCCCCACTTTCGACCGGACACTCAGCATAAGCAGGAAGGCTCAAGCACAGGCTTGAGGATAAGCTTATGTCTAACGAGTTTCGACAGGTTGATCTGATGATCGGTGACGTCCGGCGGCGACGCTGGACAACGGAACGCAAACTGCAGATCATCGAGGAAAGCTATGCCCAAGGGGAGACCGTTTCCTCTGCGGCTCGGCGACATGGAGTTGCGCCAAATCTTCTGTACCGCTGGCGTAGGCTCCTAAGCGAGGGAGGTGCGGTGGCCGTGGATTCTGACGAGCCAGTGATCGGCAATTCCGAGGTGAAGAAGCTGGAAGATCGAGTGCGCGAGCTTGAGCGCATCCTCGGGCGCAAGACGATGGAGAACGAGATTCTCCGCGAAGCTCTTCCAAAGCCCACTCAAAAAAACCGATATCGCGGCCGATCTTGTTGCCGAAGGACGGTTCCCGATGAAGACGGTACCAGATGTCCTGGGCGTATCGCGTTCGGATCTCGTCGAGCGTCTTAAAGGCAAGTCCAAGCCGCGTGGGCCGTATCTCAAAGCGGACGATGCCGAACTGCTGCCTGCCATTCGCAGACTTGTGGATGCTCGGCCGACCTACGGCTATCGGCGGATCGCTGCCCTTCTCAACAGGCAGCGGCGAGCCGCCGATCTGCCCGTCGTCAATCGCAAGCGAGTGCATCGCATCATGGCCAATCACGCCATGATCCTTGAGAAACACACGGCGGTGCGAATTGCTCGTGTCCACGACGCAAGGTCATGGTGATGCGGTCTAACCTTCGCTGGTGCTCGGACGGGCTTGAGTTCACTTGCTGGAATGGCGAGGTGGTTCGTCTCGCGTTCATTATCGATGCGTTTGACTGGGAAATTATCTCATGGGCAGCCGTCGCCAATGCCGGGATATCCGGCTCCGACATTCGAGACATGATGTTGGAGGCCGTCGAAAAGCGCTTCAACGCAACCAGTGCCCCGCACGCAATCGAACATCTGTCTGATAACGGCAGTGCATACACCGCGAGGGAGACCAGGCTGTTTGCTCAAGCGCTCAACCTGATCCCATGCTTCACGCCCGTTGCCAGCCCTCAGTCCAACGGCATGTCGAAGGCTTTCGTCAAAACCTTGAAGCGGGACTACATACGCATCTCACCCATTCCGGACGCCGAAACAGCTCTCCGGAAGATCGACGGATGGATCGAAGACTATAATGAAATCCATCCACACTCAGCGCTGAAAATGGCCTCCCCAAGGGAGTTCATCAAATCATTGTCTCAATAGCTGATCTGTCCGGCGAAATGGGGGGCACTCCACGAGGACGGGAACGGCTTGTTCATCAGCGTACTGAACTGGTGAACGCGCTGCGAGCAGTGCTCTATGAGTTTTGGACAGATCGTTCCGCAGGGCATAGCCCATATCAAGCGCATTGATGCTATCATCGCCGATGACGGGATAGAGTTACCGGGTATTGTGCGGGAAGAATGCCGTGATCTTCTGGTGCAGATCGACGAAAAAACAAACCGCATCAAGGATGAAGACGACCCAACTGACTGACCTTCCAGGAATGGCATTGCGACAAAGCGTCTTCAGACCATGCCGCGTGTCGGTCCTATGATCTCTCTGGCAATCGAAGCATTTGCACCCGCAATGGCGAGCTTCCGGTCTGGTCGTGATTTTGCAGCCTGGCTTGGCCTCGTGCCACGACAATTCTCTTCTGGAGGCAAAGAGCGGCTTGGTCGTTTGTCTAAACCGGGGCAGGCTGACATCCGCAGGCTTTTGATCATCGGCGCCATGTCACAAGTGCGAGTGGTGAGCCGTAAACCAACGCCAGGCTCCTGGCTCGCACGCATGCTGATACGTAAACCGAAAATGCTTGTCGCCATTGCTCTGGCCAATAAGATGGCGCGGAAAATCTGGGCCATGCTGACGAAAAAGGAAGATTACCGGGAGAACCTATTGGCAGCAGCGGCATGATCGATGCTGTGCAGAATACGATGCTTCCGGTGAAAGAGGTATGAGAAGTCGATGACCTGAATGGGCGCAATGATCGAACCGATGTGGATCAGGAAAACCAGGAAAAACTTGTGAGCGTTGCAGCTCGCACATCAGATTTAGATCTGATCGGCAGATCACCATACCGGCCAGCGGTCTTGCGAAATGCTGCAATGAAAGGCCTGACAGAAGACCGCACTCGACCACACGTTCAGATGGGCAAAAACTTCTTGCACTATGGGCGGCAACCACAGAAGGTTTTTTGTCAATGGTTCATCTTGGTGGCATCGCAAGCCTCCTGCGTTTGCGGATCCACGGTCTGAGCCCACCGCTTTACCGGCTTGTTATTGAGCCTGTACAACCAACAGAGAAGCTTCACCGACCGCCTGGGCTACAAATAAAATGCTATCCAGAGTGCTCATTGACGACATGTACTGATTCCACCGGTAGAATATTAGAGAATCGCAATGCACCTTCAAGCGCAACTTCAATCTGTGCTGCTTGCGCTGGGAACGCGTTCTGTCGAACACCTTATAAAGCAGGGAATACCGCTTCCAACGTACGTTCAGCCGACCGCACGAATAGGCATAGGTCTCGCCATAGCGCCCCACCACACCACGCGTCACCTCCGTTTTCGCCAGCATGATCCGCTCGCGCTCGAACAAAACGGTCAGCTGTACTCCGGTGCGGCGGGGCGCGTGGCGGAACCTTTCTCAGTGTTTCCGGTTTCTCAGCCACCGACCTTGTTTTGTCCATCTCAAGGTAGGTTCCTCGGCCCCGCTGCGATCCGAAAGCTGCAGCAGGGCTTTTAACGCCATGCGATGCGGTCGCTTGCGGCAGCGATTTGACATCCCGTGCCCAAGCCATCTAGCATGGCTTCCGGTGGAGTAAACCCCGGCGAGACGCGAGGCTTAATCGGCTCTACCTTCATGTCACTACCACCCCATAGGCAAGAACACCGGGTTTTCATGAAGAGATTTATCGAAGAGCAAATCGCTATCTATCAAGCGGGAATCGCCGAAATAGTAAGCCGCCGAAGAGATCTCACGGCGGAAGAGATTCACCCGACCGCTCAAGATGAAGACGCGCGGAATTTGATCGCATATCGCGCTTCTCTTCGAACCTTGCGAAGTGTGCATGAAAGACTTCAGCACACGGAGGACATGGCTGCAAATAGAGATCCAAGAGAAACACCTTAACATCTGAACGAAGTAACGAGATGAATCCCGTTTATGGGGACACTGCCTAGGGCTTTGCCGAGATTTCTGATGCGATGAGGTACAGGTGACCAATGCGCTATCGTCAGGATTATTCAGTAGCAGAATGCGAGCGTAAGCACACGCAAAAAAAATACAGAGGCAGCGCCCGCAAACTGCTATTGCGTGAGTGCCGCACAAGCTTGTTCGCGTAAGCGGCAATGTAGCTCTGTCAAATCCTCGCCTATGCGATAAACAGAGTTGTGAAAAGCAGCGGCCCACACAGGAGATCATTCATGGCTGACGAGAACATTACGAGCAATATTACGAGCGCCGTTTCCCCTGAAACCACGGCACCTAAAGCAGAAAAAAAGACACGCGCGCCGCGACGTCCGAAGGTAGTTGCAGAGGCGGTAACGCCTGTTGTTCCTCCCGACGTTGCTGACGCACCAGCCAAGGCTGCTCGCGCTAAGCGCGGTACAAAGGCTGCAGCCTCAAAAGCCGCCAAATCCAGCGAAGTTACGAAGCCGGCGGCGAAGGCACCACGTTCGGTAACTAAAAAGGCAGCAGCTCCAGTCGAAGCGATCGACGATATCGCCGATTTGCTCAAGCTCGAAGAAGAGAACAAAAACCTGCGTAAGCAGTTGGCCATGAAACTGCGCGATGAAAACGCGGACCTTCGCAAGCGCCTTGGCCAGAAGTGACGCGTAAGAAAGCTCAAAGGCCTCTCAACAAAGGCATTTGATGAACCTGTTTGCCGGGCTCCATCTTCTGAGCCCGGCACCGTTGAAATTGCGACCGCATATGTGTCGCTCATAGATAATGAGGTTGAGATCCGATGAGAACACCATGGAGATTTTTTTCAAACTTGGTGTTGCGAAAAGCACCTGAGGATCAGAAATCCGGATCAAGAGATAAGGCTCGTAACGTTATCGCGATTGAGCATCGTCCTGCCGAAGATCAAGCGATCGCAAATGCGGGCCTCGATGGCTCTACCGTTGTGCAAAGCGGCACAGACACGGTTGCGCCAGCAGCGGAGCGAGTGAAAAACGGGCCGCTGACGCCAGCCGAGCTAGCATCTGAAAATGCGGAACAAACCGTTGCCTTGAACGATGCGCAGAATGCAGTAGCGATTGAGGCTGCGAATGATATTGACCCAGATCACCCCAATGACTCTGCCGTTAGCGACGTCGCAGAAACTGGACCTGTTGAACTGACGGCGAAGCCGGAACGGATGAAGCGTTCCGTAAAAGCGCCGGTGGCGCATCTCCCGACAACGCTTCCTGCAGAAGCCCACACCGCGAAGCCAGTGGCCGAAAGCACAATTGAGGGAGAGATCTTTCAACTCAACCAGGAGATTTCCGAGTTGAGACGTTGTCTCTCTGAAAAACTTGTGATTCAAAACGCGCAGCTGAAAAGGCTGCTCGACCGATTTCAGGATTGAAAGCGAACGTGGAAGGCCGACCACTCACGGGTCTTCGGCCTAATGCCTTGGTCGCGTGCAGATAGTCGAATGTGTTCTCCGATCCGGCAAACCGTAGATGTAGCAGCTTGCCGGTCGCGTCATCGATATAGGCGAGCAGGGTGCATTTGGGACCACGGTTCTCGAACCACCAATGATGCGAGCCATCGATCTGCA
Source organism: Agrobacterium sp. Ap1 (assembly GCF_017313375.1). Lineage (NCBI taxonomy): Bacteria > Pseudomonadati > Pseudomonadota > Alphaproteobacteria > Hyphomicrobiales > Rhizobiaceae > Agrobacterium > Agrobacterium sp. Ap1. Next base: position 1,772 of record NZ_JAFLMY010000039.1, on the reverse strand, counting down.
CCAGCTCGCCAAAGCAATCACGTCGGCCGCGTGGCTGGAAAACCCGCTTCTTGCGTTCCCGACGCGAGATCCAGATGCCAGCCTCGGTCATCCATTGCCGCAGCGTCTCCTTGGCGACAGAAATCCGGTGCAGCTCGATCAACTTCTCACGCGCCAGCGTCGGACCGAAATCTAGATAGCCTTCGCGGATCAGATCCAGCGCCGCATTGCGAAACTCCTCGCTGTGGCGCCGGTTGCTCGGACGAGATCGCTTCCTGGAAACGAGCCCGGCCGGACCATCCCGGTCATAGGCTTGTAGCAGCCGATGGACCTGGCTTCGACTGAGGTCGAGCCGTTCGGCGGCCTCGACGACGGTCAGGCGTTCGTCACGGATCGTCTGGATAAGCTCGAGGCGATGCAATTCTTTCTGCGACATGGTGATCAAACAGGACATGACGACTCCGATCGCTCATGGTCTCGACCAGGCTGAAGATCGTCATCCTTGCTCCCAACGTTGGCTTTGACCAGTGCGTCGAGAGGCGAGACTGTCGCATCTCTAACTGGCCCAACTGTCGCATTACTAAACAGCCGTGTTGGTTCCAGCTTGAATGCAACGCTGCTCGAAAATCTACATGCATTGCCGTTCTAAAGCCAATAGATGCCGGCTGAACATCTCCTTGGGCGTCTGAAACCCCAGGCACTTGAGCGGCGTGTCGTTCAGCCGATCACAGAGGGATCGGATCTGCTGACTGCTGACCTCAAGCACAATCGTTTCCGGCGGCAGGTAACGGCGGACGCGCTTGTTGGTATTCTCCACCGTCCCTTTCTGCCAAGGCGCCTGCGGATCGCAAAACCAGGCTGCCGTTCCCATGCCGTGCTCCAACTCGCGCCATGAGACAAACTCCAGCCCTCGATCGAATGTCAGGCTCTGGCGGGCCAGCGCGGGCAGGGGCGCCAGATGGCGGATCAACTGGCTCATGATTGGCTTCGATCGCCTGTCGTTGTTGCGAAACAGCAGGGTATAGCGGCTCTTGCGCTCGACGACGGTCGTGATGTTGGCGGCACCGTGCTCCTTCCTGAAGATCATCAGATCTGCTTCCCAGTGACCGAACTCGCTTCGCGAATTGATCGCTTCCGGCCTGTTGCGAATAGCGCATTCGTTTGGAAAGACGAGGCTTCTGGGTTTGCGTGCGTATCGCGGCCGCCGCCTGCGGCGGCGCTCAGGCAGGTGCCGGCCCAGTTGCTGATCCTGACCCTCCCGAGAATAGACATACTGGTAGATTGTCTCATGGCTCAGCCGAGCCGTTGCGCCACTGGCAAGCCGCAGCCGACCGGAAATCTGCTCCGGCGACCAGCCGTCCTTGAGGCGATCGATAACGGCTGCACATAGACTGGGGTCACGCAGGAGCTTGCGGTATTTGCGCCGCCGGTCAGACGCCATTCCATGCGCTGTGACGTGCCAGTATCCTTCGGCGATCGGAACCTCGCGGTCGTGCCAGAAATTCCGTCGCAGCTCCCGGCAGATTGTCGACCGGTCGCGGCGAAGGGTACGTGCGATCTCGGCCTGACTGATCTTCTTCTCATGCATACGCGAAATGATGCGGCGTTCGTCCAAACTCAGCTGCACAAAAGAGCGGGCCATTCCATCCTCCTGAAACCATGGCCATTATTGTCTTCGTTGCATTTGAAAATGGAATCTGCCCCGGCTACATACAGTGTGGCGGCAAGGTTGAAATGTCCGACGATTTGCAAAATAGAAATGTCCAACTGATCGCCATACGGCACACCGACCA
>NZ_JAFLMY010000038.1:0-28739 GCF_017313375.1 Agrobacterium sp. Ap1 | reverse complement strand
GGGAAGCGATGGCGCTTGTAACTGACTGGCGAGATGGTCATGCACGTGCGTCTATCGCAACCGCTCCTCACAAGGCGCGACCGTGACATCGCCCTTCCCGGATGTCTGTCTCGATAACGCCCGGCGCGACGGCATTGGCCCGAATACCTCGGCTGCCGTACTCGACGGCAATCACCTTTGTCAGTTGCGTGATCGCGCCTATGCTGGCGGCATAGACCGCCGTATCCTTCATGGCCACTAGAGCAACGATCGATGCGACGTTGACGATGACACCGCCATCGCCTTTGATCATGGCGCGCACAGCCTCTCGTGCATGCAAGCCGGCTGTGCCGGCTTTGCCCCGAGAGTTCCCGGAAATCACCTGGACATTACCCTTGATGACAACGTCAAAGACCACGTCGCAGCAGGCTTCGACTTAGCCATAACGATCGGTGAGGTGATCGCTCAGGATATGATCGCGGCTCCGCTGGGAGGCGAGTTAAGACAAATCGTCGTGGCATCACCCGCGTATCTCTCTCGTCATGGCGTGCCGGCTCATCCTCGCGCCCTTCTATCGCACGAATGCATCGGCTGGCGCTGGCCTGGACAACAGCACCCATTTACTTGGGAGTTTTTCGAGGATGGCCGATGGTTTTCGGTCAACCCAACCGGCAGTCTTATCGTCAATGATAAGCCTTTGGCCCTGCGGATGGCTTTGGTCGGCCATGGAATAGCCTTTGCCATAGAAGATACCTTGATCGCAAGGACCGGCATATCGCCACCGTATTGACCGGGGTCCGTAACAGCCATGCCCCCCGCCGGTCCAGGAGGAGGCGGTGATGGCGACCGACATCGTTGCCATGCTCGAAACGCTCGATCGTGGCACCCTTGGTGGCCCGCAACGGTCGCGGACGTCACCGATCGTATTCGCGACGAGCGGTAGCACGTCCTTCCACTCCATTTCCACAAAGGTATCATCCAGCCGGCGACGTCCCGGCTTCGGACCGTGTTCGAGCCAGCTTTTGCGGACGGCCGGTTTCAGGATGCGGGCACGATGGCGCAACACATTCGTGAAATTGCCAAGGATCGGAGAGGATTCAGGATCGGCGGGGTGTGGGCGAATGTCGAGATGTTCTCCGTCCCACCGCGCCGAAAACGTGCCCCAATGTGCCGCATGGGAAAGATAGTCAGACACAGGCAACCTTTCATCAGATCGTACCGGTAAAATCGGCGCCTCTATTACTTGGTTGCAGTCTGGTCGACGGGGATCGATATGACCAGTATCCGTGTATCATCAAATTGATAATTATAACCTATCCAATGGCACAACTCAGACAGACGATGAGCTTGTGTATCTGGCACTCACCACTTCTTTGCAGGTTGCCCCGAGCGAATATCAGAGATGTTTTATTTTCTCGTAATCAGCCAGATCAAATAGGGCGCTCCCACCATGGCGGCAAAGAGACCCAGCGGAAGCTCATAGGGGAAGGTTGCCGTGCGTGCGCCAAAATCGGCGAATGCCATGATGACGGCACCCAGGAAGAAGGAAGCTGCAAGATGATCCCTCGCCCTGATGAACCCCGCCCGCGCGGCAATATGGGGCGCGATCAGACCGACGAAACTTAAAGGGCCGACAAGTACCGAAGCTGCTCCGGTCGCCAGCCCACAGAGCGCGAGCGTGACGACGCGGCTTGCGGCGATCGGAACGCCGAGACTGCGTGACATTGTTACGCCGAGGGGCAGAAGGGTGAGCCATCTGACGAGAAACATCGATGCCATCATTACGATAATCGAAAGGCTGGCGAGAAAGATCGCCACTCCCGGCGTGACCGACGCTGCGCTCCCGCCAATCCATGCCAGGATCTGCCAGGCTCTCTGATCGCCGGCGGCTATCAGCACGGCAAGGACTGCCGAACTCAGGGAACTGATGGCGATGCCAGCGAGCAGCAGCTTATCCGATGGAAGGGTTTGTCGACGGGCAAAAGCCAGTACCGCCGAATTGGCCGCAAGCCCTCCAAGGGCCGCGCCTGCCACCATCGAATAGGGCCCGCTCATGGGAAACAGCGTCAGGACGAAGGCGAAGCCAAGACCCGCACCACCGCTGACGCCGATGACTTCCGGGCTCGCCATGGCGTTGCCCGTCAGGCGCTGAAGAATGGCACCGGCGAGCGCAAGCAAGCCACCGGCCCCTGCCGCGGCAACCAACCTTGGCCATCTCAACGAAGATAGATCGGCCGCCGTCTGGAGGGTAAGCAAGGTCCAGCCATGCCCGTCATTTCCGACCAACAAGGCGATTGTAACGACAAACGGGAGCGAGGTTGCAAGGATGGTGAACCCCTTGATGGCATTGATCCGTCTGACTGATCCCTGTGGTCTTTGAGCGCCCTGTAGCGAGCGCACTTTCGGTAGGAGCCACAGGAGCAGTGGACCGCCGGCAAGCGCGGTCACTGATCCCGTCGGGAAGGTTTCGCCGCTGGCGCCCGCAACGGTCTGCACTACGCCATCGCAGAACCAGAGAAACAGGCCACCCGCCAAGGGCGAAAGCGCAAGGGCGGCAAGCGGGCTGCGAACACCGCAACCCCGCACCAGCGCGGCAGCGACAAGCCCGACGAAACTGATCAGGCCGACGTTGGCCGCAACCATACCGGCAAGTAGCGTCGCCAGAACTGCGACCGCCAGCCGCACGCCGCGCAGGTTAATGCCGAGCGAGCGGGCACTTGCATCGCCAAGCCCGAGGATCAGCAGGGGTCGAAGGAGAACTGCCGCAGCCGCCATCGCAAGAAACAGTTGTAGCGACAGGGCGTTGAAGACCGACCAATCCTGCTGGCCGAGCGAGCCGCCATTCCAGGTCACCAGCGACATGAGATACTCGCCCTGTGCAAGTGTGAGAGACGCCGAGAGCGCTGCAGCTGTGACGCCCACCAGCATCCCCGACACAACCATCGTTACCGGTTCGAAGGATGTGCGCCATGCAAGCGCAAAGACGATGAGCGCGGCGATCGCCGCGCCCGACAGAGCGACAAGGGCACGATGCCCGTCGAGCAAGGCCGGGAAAAACAGGGTTGCGATGACGATGGCCAGCTGTGCGCCGGCTGATATTCCAAGTGTCGAGGGATCGGCGATTGGGTTGCGCAAAAGCTGCTGCAGCAGGGCGCCGGACAAGCCAAGGGCCGCCCCTGCTACTAACGCGACACCGGCACGCGGAAAAAGTCCGTGTAACAGGATGATTTCGTCCAGCCGTGCCGGCCCCAACGAGAAGATCGCAGTCGGCCATTGCGAAATGGGAACCGCGGCCGAGGCCGTGAAAAGGAAAAGGCTGGCTGCTGCCAGAAAGCCTGCAAGCGCAAAGAGGGAAGGCCGCATCATTGATCTCCCTCACCCGACGCCGCAAGCGTCTCGTAAAGCAGCCTTGCGAAGCGTAACCCGGCGAGAACCCCGCCATAGGGATTGATATTGGGAAGGGTAAGAAGCCGACCCTCCCTCACCGGTGTAAGCGCGTTCCAGATCATGCTTGCCCGAAGGCCGGCACGCGCCTCGACCGGGATTGCCGAGATGATGACAATCCGTGCGTCTTCCTCTTTCGCCAATTGCTCGATCGGTACGGGAGCCGCAAACGTGTAACGCGACCTGTCCGGCCAGGCATTTCGAAGCCCAAGTCGCGACAGCACATCGCCGAACATGCTGTCGGACCCAAAAACGCGGACGTGGCGCGCATCTCCCACATTGACGAGATAGATCGGCCGTCTAGCAAACCGCGCGAGGCCGGAACGGTATTCGGCAAGCCGGCTCTCGATCTCAATCAGCACGGACGTGGCGTCTCTCTCGGGTCCAAGCCGAGCCCCAAGTGCCGACACGGCAGCGCAGGCCTTTTCGAATGGCGGCTCGCCTTTGACGTAAAAGGGCAGTGAAATGATCGGCGCGATGCGCTCCAGCGCTGCCTGATGCCGCGTATAGAAGGGCGAAAGCAGAATGAGATCCGGCTTGATGACGCTCAACAGTTCGAAATTCGGCGTTCCCCGCAAGCCGAGATCGATGACGCCGGCCGGGATCTCCGGTTCGATCGCATCCTTGCGAAACTGGATAAGCTCCGTCGCGGCGACCGGCATGACGCCTAGCGCAATCGAGGTTTCCAGCATTGCCCAATCGATCGCGGCCAGGCGCGGCATATCTGCCGCAGCCGCGAAACGTGTGGTCAAAACCGTTGCGGCGGCGCCGAGAAACAAATGCCGGCGTCGCAAAATTGTTGAAATGCCCGTCATCCAGCCGCTACCAGGTGAAGCTCAGCTTTCCCATGACGGTACGGCCGTCGCCATAGTAGCATCCAAATGAACTGCAGCTTGCCGCATATTTCTCATCAGCGATGTTCTGGACATTGAGCGAGGCCTTCAAGCCATCCTTGTGGTAGGTGAGCGCTGCGTCAAACAGCGTCACGCCATCGAGATCATAGGTATTGGCGCTGTTACCGTAACGCTGGCCGACATAACGCACACCGCCACCGACACCGAGCCCTGCCAGTGCCGTATCCTCCTGGAACGTGTAGTTGAGCCACAGGCTCGTCGCATTGCGCGGCACGTTCTCAACCCGGTTGCCATTATCGGCACCGGCGCCGATTTCGGCATCGGTATAGGTATAGGCGGCGTGAAGGTCCAACCCCTGCGCCAGACTGACGACACCCTCCAGTTCAAGACCGCGGACGTGGACCTCGCCGATCTGGCTCGACACGCCGCCGACTGTGCGCAGAACATTTTTCTGTCTCAGATCGTAGAGGGCCGCCGCGAAGAACCCGTCCCACCCGTCGGCCTGATACTTGATGCCGGCTTCCCACTGCTCGCCCTCGGTCGGCTTGTAGGGATCACCGGTTACCGTGCTGGCACCGGAAACCGGTTCGAAGGAGGTCGCATAGCTGACATAGGGCGCAATCCCGCCATCGAAGAGATAGCTGATGCCGGCGCGGCCCGTCAGTTTGTGGTCATTTTGGTCGAGCGACCGCGAGACGCCGGTCAGGCCATTGCGCGAGGTGCCGGACGTCGACGCCCAATCCTGCCGCAACCCCAATGTCGCACGCCAGCGATCATAAACCAGCTCGTCCTGCACGTAGAGGCCGGCCTGCGAAAGGTCGCTGTCCACCCGCGTATCGAGCGTCGGTGAGATCAGGCTGATCGGTCCCCCGTAGGACGGGTTCAGAACATCGAGCGGCGTCGCCTGGAAGAAGCGCGTGCGAACGTTGTTGTCGAAATAGCGGTAGTCGAAGCCGAGGAGCACCTTGTGCTCCAGTTCTTCGGTCGAGAACTCGGCGGTCAGGTTGTTGTCGACATTGAATGTGTTGAGATTTTCATTCTGGAAGGTGGCATTACGGCGCAAGGTGCGCCCGTCAGCGGCAAGCCCCAGCGTCGACATGCCGAGCGACTGGTAATCCCAGTCGAGATTGGAATAGCGGACGTTCTGGTGGAAGGTCCAAGTCTCGTTGAACCGCTTTTCGAACTCGTAGCCGAGATTTGTGAGCGTGCGGCTTGAGTGATCGAAGCTCTTGTCTCCGACGTAGAAATCTCGTGGCAGCTTGAAGGCCGAACTGTCGATTACGTATTGCGGCGGCAGACCGGATGGCGTGCTCGGGTTATCATGCTGGACGCTCGTCAGAATGGTGAGTGATGTATCCTCATCGGGCTTCCATGTCAGTGCCGGCGCGATGAAATAGCGATCATTGTCCAGCTCGTCGGTTTGCGCGCCAGCCACCCGGCCAAGACCGGTCAGCCGATAGGCCAGATCGTCTTGCCCCGGAACGATGCCGCCGAGATCGAAAAAGGCGCCGTAAGTGTCATAGCTGCCAACTTGAGTGCCGACCTCACCAAAGTTGTCGAATTTAGGCCTCTTGCTGATCTGGTTTATGATGCCACCTGGATTGCCCTGGCCATACATGACCGAAGCCGGCCCACGCAGCACATCGACACGCTCAAGACCATAGATTTCGATCGGCGGTGCACCAGCCGTCCGCATCAACCTCAAGCCGTTGAGATACTGGATTTGGCGGCCATCGAAGCCGCGTACGATCGGCGAATCGAAACGCGGATCAGAGCCGTAGGGTTGTCCAAGAACGCCCGGCGTATAGTTGAGGGCCTGCCCAAGCGTCTGCGCCGCCTGCGCGTCCATCTCGTCCCTCGTCACCACTGAGATTGACTGCTGCGTTTCGAGTATGGGCGTGCCGGTCTTGGAGGCAGTGGCGCTGGTCTTTGCGACAAAGCCACCGACAGGGCCGCGCAAATCCGTATTTGCCTCACCCTGCAAAACGATCGGGGCCAGCGTGGTGCCCTGCGCTTCCTGCGCGTGTGCAATCTGGCCAGCGGAAAGAGCCGAAACAAGGGCTGTCGTGACGAAGAAATGAGATTGGATGAAACGCATGCCGCCCCGGAATAATCTAGACTAAATTATTCATCTTTCTATCGACAGCGCGGAGACAAATCCAATAAATGGGAGTAGCAATTTTCAGAACTTTAAATTCTGAAATAAAGACCCGAAGGCAACGAGTGACCTATAGCCGATGCAGATAACCGGCAGACAACGCGCCACCAATTTCGCACTGAGGCATCTAAGATACTTCGTCGCTGTGGTTGAGGAGCGAAATTTCGAGCGCGCCGCAGCAAGGCTCGGCATTGCAAAGCCCGGACTTAGCCAGCAAATCATCGCTCTGGAGGCAATCGTTGGGCTGCCGCTTCTTGATCGCAGCAAGCGCTCGGTGAAGCTGACCCCGACCGGGCACGCCCTGTTCGAAGATGCGGTGAAAATCGTCGCGCAGCCAGATGCGACGCTCACTCAGCTGAAGCGCCTTGGCTGGGGAGAAACAGGCAGGATCACCATCGGCTACGTGGCGTCTGCGGCCTATTCCGGCATCCTGACGGAGTCGCTCGCCTCCTTCCGGCGGGCTCTGCCGGATATCGAGCTGCATCTACTCGAACTGGAAATGCGCCAGCAATTGGCAAAGATTAGGCTAGGCGAACTCGATTTCGGCTACATACGCCTGCCTGCCGCCATCCCTCTTGAACTCAATGCGACGATCGTTCTCAAGGAGCGATTGGTCGCAGCATCGCAGCGAGCATGGTCGCCTGAGACTACAGGCGCCATGCTCGCACATTTCGATCCGGTCTAGCTGACAGCGGCAGTGCTCTGAGCCGTGGGCACCAAGCCATAGGATGCCTTGACCAAGTCGGCCGCTCTCTCACCGATGACTACGCAGGGTGCCATGGTGTTGCCGGTGGTGATCCGAGGCATAATTGACGAGTCAGCGATGCGTAGGCCGTCAATGCCGTAGACCTTTAGTTCGTGGTCAACCACAGACATGCTGTCGCGCCCCATCTTCGCTGTGCTGGTCTGGTGCCAATAGGTAACTGCCGATTGCCGGATGAACTCGATCATTCCTGCCCTGTCGCGCGCTCCTGGAGCTGTTTCTCCCGTCACCAGGGAAGAGAAGGCATCGCTGTTTCCAAGCTCGCGGCATAGGTCTACGGCGATCAAGGCAGCTGCGAGATCTTCCGGCTCGCTGAGAGAATTCGGTTCAATCAGCATGGGATCGTTCACATCAGCCCCGGAGAGCCACAGCCGGCCGCGGCTTTTCGGCTGGGCGAGACCGTTGAACATTGTCCAGCCATGCTCGGGCGTCTCAAGACCGGTCTCTGCCGGCGAAGGAACGGCAAACTCCAACTGGCACTGAAGAATGTCCGGCTGGGTAAGCTGCGAATTGCTCCTCCAATAGAGTTTCGCTTCGCAGCCGGTACCGCCGACGGCCTGCGGCTCTCGATACGACCACGTACAACCGAAAGCGAGATGATCCTGATGATTGCGGCCAACGCCCGGAAGATGCTGGACAAGAGGAATGCCATGCGTGTTCAGCTCGTCTTTCGGACCGATGCCCGACTGCATGAGCACCCTCGGTGTATTGATCGCGCCGAGCGACAGGACTGTCTCGCACTGGGCCGTAAACAGACGGACCTGGCCATCGACAACGACCTCGACACCGGTTACGCGCTTGCCATCGAAGATAAGGCGCGAGACCAGCGCGTCGGTCAGCACCGTTAGGTTAGGCTGCGACATCAGCGGGCGCACATAGGATCCAAACACCGATTCACGCTTGCCGTCCCGGATGCGGAGTTCAGCAATTGATGCACCGCCCGGGCCTTCCATCATCTCACCGTTCGGCGTGTCATAGACGGGGATGCCAATCGTGGAAGCAGCACGCAACATAGCCTCGGCCACCGGCTGCGGAGCACTCGGCTGCGCGACGTATGCCGGACCTCCTACCCCTCGGCGTAGGGGGTCGGGCGTACCCTGCCAGTTTTCGACCCGGCGATAGTAACGGAGGACGGATTCATAACCCCAGGACTCGTCACCGGCCTCACTCGCGAAGTGATCCCAGTCCCCCTTATGGCCCCTCGCCCATACCAGGACGTTGATGCTCGACCCACCACCCAGGCCTTTGCCCATGCTCAGAGGAAGGCGTCGTCCATCCAGGCCAGGTGTCGGTTGACCAACAAAGCCCCAATCCCGGTTCGTTCCGAGATTAAGCGGCCACATGGCCGGGTTCGAGACGGTTTCTGCTTCATCGTCTCCACCAGCTTCAAGTAACAGAACGCTGGCATTGCCGTCTTCGGCCAGTCGCGCAGCGACAACCGAGCCACTAGAACCAGCGCCGCAGACGATAAAGTCGAAAACCTCACTGACTTGGCGCTGTCGGATTGATTTAGGTTCTGGTCCATTTTGGTCAGGAGTATTCAGCTTCACGTGGCTACCTCCGTGAATCGTTTCAAAGAAAATTGAAAAAAGGCTGCAGGATCATAAAGCGAAGGCGCGACGGATTGCTCGGAGGCTGACCGGCGAGCTCTATCGCCTGAACCCTCGCCGCTCAACGCGAAGTGGTCGTCACCGGGGCAGTCGCTGTCCCGGTGACGACGCGTTCTCCGGCATTACTGCTTGGCCGAAACAGCCTTGGCGGCCTGATCTATTGTGTCGGCGACCACAGTCGGCTGCGTCATGAACAGGGCGTGGCTCGCCGATACCTTGATGATCTTTGCCTTGATGCGTTCCGCCATGTGGATCAGCATAGCCTGATCGAAGGCCTTGTCTTCGGTTGCGATGACTGCCCAGTTCGGCTTGGTGCGCCAGGCAGCATTTTCGAGCTTCGTGCCGAAAGCGGCCATATTGATCGGGACCTGCGCATCCCGCATGAATGCCACGTCGGCGTCGCTTACGTCATGAGCGAAGCCGGCTTTGAATTTCGCAGGGCTGACATAGCCAAAACCGTCTTTCGTCGTCTCGATGACGAATTCTGATGCAGGCGCGAACCCTTCATATTGCTGGGCCGTCGTCTCGCCGGCATCTGGCGAAAGTGCAGAAACATAGACGAGGCCCGCAACCTTCGGATCGATGCCTGCTTCCGTGATAACGGTGCCGCCCCAGGAATGCCCGACCAGAATGACCGGACCATCCTGGCGTTCAAGCGCCCGCTTGGTGGCGGCAACATCATCGGCGAGAGACGTCAGCGGGTTCTGCACGATCGTGACGCGATAACCCTGCTTCGTGAGAATGTCGTAAACACCCTTCCATCCCGAGCCGTCCGCAAATGCGCCATGGACGAGCACGACGTTTCTGACGGACTGGGTTGCGGGGATGGAATCGGCGGCATTTGCCGGGATCGTGGTGGACAAAGCAGCAACTGCTGCGATTACGGCTATGGTGGTCGTGGTCTTGCTGTTCATGTTTCTCTCCTCTTATTTTGTGATAATTATTATCGCGATATATTTAAGATGTCAGATATTAATCATGCGGTCAACATAATTATTATCGCGATATTGGTTTCCGCGATTACACTTGTTATATGAAGCTGGACAGGAGTTCCGAATGACCAAACGCCATAACGATCCACCGCCGCTAAAAGACCAGCTATGCTATGCGATCTATACCGCCGGCATTGCCATCCAGCGCGCCTACAAGCCGCTCCTCGATGAGCTTGGCCTGACTTACCCTCAATATCTCGTCCTCAACGTGCTTTGGAGCGAGGATGGGCAAACGGTGGGCTCCATCGCCAATGCCCTCGCCCTGGAATCCAGTACGCTTACGCCGCTTCTGAAGCGTCTCGAGGTATCTGGGCTACTGCAAAGGACCAGGAACTTGAGCAACGAGCGGCAAGTGCTGGTCGCCCTGACCGAAGAAGGCCGCGCCTTGCAGCACAAGGCTGGCTGCCTCAGTGATACCCTGCTTGCGGCCTCGACCCAGACACCGCCGGAACTGGCCGCCCTGAACCGCGACGTTCGTCATCTCCGCAATGCGATCTATTCCCAGATCGGCGGGTGGGACGCACCCGCCTGATCAAATACTTGTGCCAGACCTCAGACTGTCGGGACGGTGCCCCCATCGATGACGAACTCTGCACCGTGGACCGCAGCTGCGCGATCCGAAGCCAGATAGGCGATGAGGTCGGCAACCTCACGTGGCTCGGCCGGACGCCCGATCGGAATTCCGCCGAGACTGTTCAAAACACTCTGTCGCGCGTCCTCGATTGTCCCGCCATTGGCGGCCTGCAATCGCTCAAGCAAATGGACTGACGACTCGGTCATGATCCAGCCGGGAGAGACCACGTTGACCCTCACGCCCTTTGGCCCAAGCTCCTTGGAGATCGACTTGCTATACGTCCTGAGTGCGGCCTTGGCAGCCGCATATGCAGTCGTGGCCTCGGGTAGAGGAAGTACGGACTGGATGGAGGTGACGTGCACGACGGCACCCGCACCCCGTTTGATCATCTGCGGGATCACCAGACGATCAAGACGGACCGTTGCCAGAAGGTTCAGGTTCAGTTCGGCCAGCCAGTGATCGTCCGTTAGCGCGACAAATCCACCGCCTGGCGCCGAAGATCCACCCATGACATGAGCCAGAATATCAATCCCGCCTAAGCGCTCGAGCGCCGCCTTGGCCACGCGCTCCCCGCCCTCGGCCGTGGTCAGGTCCGCCTGGACGAACTCGACGCCGTGGATCGGCTCGGGAGTTCCACGGGCGGCTGTGATAACTTGCGCGCCGCCGGCCAGGAAACGCTCGACGGTGGCGAGGCCCGCACCCTTGGTGCCGCCGCTGACAAGCACGCGTTTTCCTGCGAACTCGGTCGGATCGGTTTTCAGGGTCATGCCGTGATCTCCAGGTCTTTGATGAGGTTGTTTTCGAGCGTGAAGCGATAGGTGAAGCGGATCGGGCTGCGCGGAAAGTCGCCATGGGCGGGGCCTTCGACCACCACGTGATCGCCCTCATCGCGAACGGTATCGGGCGTAAAGATTGCCTTTACGGGAATCACCGCCTCCTCAAACAGACACCGTAGCTCGACATGGCCTTCGTGACGCACACCGTTGTCGTGGACGATGGTATCGGCCGCGAAAGGTCTCAGCATCCCGTTCACATCAAGCTGCGCATTGGCCTCGATGAAATCCGCGATTGGTTTTGGTAGAGCCTGCGTCATGAGCTTTCTCCTTTGGATGCCCAACAGCTAGCACTGGACAATAGCGCGGATAAGTGGGACGAAATCGCACGACGTGATGAACAGATCGGGACAATGGATCAGGCAAGCCTGAAGGAACTTGAAGCAGCTATTGCAATCGCGCGACGCGGGACATTCCGTGCCGCATCGATCGATCTTGGCATTTCAACGACCGCTCTGAGCCATACGATCGGCAGGCTTGAAGCTTCACTCGGCGTGCGACTGTTCAACCGCACCACGCGCAGCGTATCCCTGACGGATGCTGGCCGGCTGTTCATGGAAAACGTTGCGCCATCGCTTCAGGATCTCCATGCAGCTTTGGAGGTGGTTCGTGAGCAACGCGAGACGCCGTCAGGGACGATTAGGATCAATGCAGCGCCTTTTGCCGCTCGCGCCATCATTTCACCGCTCGCACTCGAATTCTTGCGCCGCTATCCCGACATGCATGTCGACATCGTTACGGAGGGAAAAATGGTCGATATCGTAAGAGACGGTTTCGATCTGGGCGTCAGGGTCGCAGGTCTGGTGCCCAGCGACATGATTGCAGTCTCGATCGGCCGGCCGCAGCGCCATGCAGTTGTCGGTACACCTAAATATTTTGAGAAGCACGGGGTGCCAGCCGTTCCGCCAGATCTTCTGAACCACCGCTGTATTCGCGTTCGGTTGCCCGATGGCTCTCTATATCGATGGCGGTTCGAGAAAGACGGAGAGCAGGTACAGGTCGACGTGAGTGGCCCCATTACCCTCGATGAGGCGAGCTTGACGAGAACAGCCATTCTGGAAGGTGCTGGGATCGGCTACACCTTTGAGCAGGACATTTTGCCAGATATCGATACGGGTCGAGTAATTCGCATTCTGGAGGCCTGGACGCCGCCATATCCAGGGCTGTGTCTGTATTATCCGGGGCGCCGAAATTTGTCTGCCGGCGTGCGGGCTTTCCTGGATCTTGCGCGCGAATTTTCGCGAAACGGTAAAGAATGACACGTCCTCGATATCTTCGCCCTGAAGGGATGCGAACCGCCGGCCACTTCAATTCCGACATTGAGGCAGCCAATGTTTCTTCGCGAATTCAGTGAATTAGCACGTCAGCAGAGCTAACGCGCAGGCTCCCCATCACCCCATCGCAAATTCCTGCTTGCGATTGGCCCATCCGCACACCCGCTGCTCGATGACCGCAAAAACGCTATAGAGCGCGATCCCGAGAAATGCCAAGGCGAACAGGCCCGCGAAGGCAAGTGGTACATCGAAGCTTGAGGTCGCCATCATCATCACCGTGCCAATGCCGAGGTTCGAAGCAACGGTCTCAGAAAGGACCGTGCCGACGAAGGCCAGCGTAACCGCCACTTTCAGCGAGGCGAAGAAATAAGGCATGGCGCGGGGAAGGCTGACATTCCAGAGCACCTGCATGCGCGATGCCCCAAGCGCCTTCAGCACGTCTTCCATTTCCGGCTCGGTGGTTGCAAGACCTGTCGCCACGTTGACCACGATCGGGAAAATGCAGGTCGTCAGCGCGGTGAGGACCGCCGGAACCGTTCCCGAGCCAAACCAAAGGACGAAAATCGGTACGACCGCGACTTTGGGAATGGACGAAAAGCCGACGAGCAACGGATAGGCCGTCTTGTAGGCCGTCCGCGAGACGCCGACGAAAACGCCGAGTGCAACGCCGATGATCATGCCGAGAATAAAGCCGACCATGGTTGTGGCGAGCGTCTGCAGTATGTTCGGCCAGAGCGCCGGCATCTGGATGATGAGCGTGGTAAAAACCGCGCTCGGCCGCGGCAGCACGATCGGGCTGATATGGAAGACGACGCAGGCGATTTCCCAAGCGACGAACAGGCCCACGATCAACGAGGCGGACTTCAGGTTTTCCTTGATTTGGGGCGACAGCATCAGGCCTTCTCCACTCCCTGGCGTGCAGCAAAGATAAGCCGCCGCAAATCATTGGTTAGGTCCGTGAACTCGATCTCGAATGTGGTTTCGAGCGTTCTTGGTCTTGGGAAATCCACGGTGCGATCCTCGGTCACGCGCCCTGGACGCGCGCTCATCACCAGTATCCGGCTGGCGAGAAAGGCAGCCTCGCGAAGATCATGGGTGACGAGAAAGACCGTCGGTTTGGTCTCCATCCAGAGATCCTGCAGGATCGCCCAGAGCTCCTCGCGGGTGAACTGGTCGAGCGCTCCGAACGGCTCATCGAGCATCAGCAGCTTTGGAGAGTGGATGAGCGCACGGCAGAGATTGGCGCGCTGCAGCATACCGCCGGAAAGCTCCCAAGGACGTCGATCGCCAAAGCCGGTCAAGCCCACTTTGGCGAGCAGTGCATCGGCACGGTCCCTGAACACCGTATCCTTGTCGCGACTGAACGTGTCGGAATAGGGTTTGACGATTTTCAAAGGCAGCATGATGTTCTGTCGGATCGTCAGCCAGGGCAGCATGGTCGGGTTCTGAAAAGCCATGCCGATGCCAACCTGTTCTGCACCGACTTCGCGCCCGGCAACGAAGACCACGCCTTCCGTTGGCCGAAGCAGACCGGCAACCAGTTTCAGAATGGTGGATTTACCACAACCGGATGGCCCGACCATGGCGACAAAGTCTCCCGGCCGGACCGTCAGATTGGTCTTGTCCAGCGCCAGGAAGGCATTGTCGCCTTTCCCGAAGCGGACCTTCACGTCCTCGAGCTGCGCAATTCTTGCGCCTCTGTGTTCCACGGGAGCGAATGTGGTCGTCATGCAATCTGCCCCTCTTTTATCATTTTCTGAAACACATCGGCCGCCGCCTGTGCGATCTCGAGGTCCTGTTCCCCGGGACCGGACCCCACACCGATGCCGCCGACGATGTGGCCGTGGGCGATCAGCGGCACACCTCCGGGCAGGTTCGTCATTCGGCCGGAGGTTGCCTCGGCCAGCAACAACGCCTTGTCCGGTAAAATATTCCCCGTCGGCTGCCCGGTCGTCGCAGCCGTCATTGCCTTTCGCGTAGCACTTTCGATGGAGAGAACACGCGATCCATCCATGCGGATAAAGGCCAGGAGGTTGCAGCCCTCGTCAACGATCGCAATACATTCCGGCACCTTCATCGCTTCTGCCGCATCGACCGCCGCGGCGAGGACGAGCGAAGCACCACGATGGGTGAGTTTCAGTGCCGGTCTGGTCAGCATGGACATTGGATCAGACATGACGCACGTAACCTCCATCAACGCGGTAGACACTGCCCGTGACGTAGGAGGCCGGACCGCTGCAAAGGAATGAAACGACCGACGCAATCTCTTCGGGCTCCGCGTATCGGCCTGCGGGTATCTGCGCAAAAGACCGCTGGCGGACAGCGTCGACGGGAATGTTCTCACGCTCGGCCGTCGCCTCATCGGTCATTGCGACGCGCTCGGTGGCGACACGTCCCGGCATCAGCACATTCACGGTCACGCCATCCTTGGCGACCTCCGGTGCCAGCGATTTCGACCAGGCGATCAGGCCGGCGCGGATCGTGTTCGAGATACCGAGGACCGGGATAGGCTGCACGGCACCGGTGCTGACGACGGTCACGATGCGGCCACAACCCTTTAACCGCATCGCCGGCAGAAACAGATCAGTCAGCCGGATCACCGACATGGACATCGACCGAAAACTCTCCTCCCAATCGGCCGAGTCGCGCCCGATCGCGCCGCCATAGGGCGGGCCACCGGTATTGTTGATCAGGATATCGACATCGCCGACCGCGGCCGCGAAGGCCTGCAGACTCGCTGTGTCCGACAGATCGACTGGAAACGTCCCGGCAGCGCCGATTTCCTCGGCTGCGGCAGCAAGCGCGACCTTGTCTCGCGCCGCAAGGAGCACGGAGGCACCTTCTGCAGCGAGCGATCTCGCGATTGCCAGCCCCATGCCGCGGTTGCCTCCGAGAACCAGGGCTCGTTTTCCTGCAATCTTCAGATCCATGCGGTGATCTCCCTCGTCTTCCAGGCCGACGATGTCTCTTGTGTCAGAAACTGACCACGCCCCGGCTGCGCCTTCAGTTCGTTGCTCTCAATGATGATATCGCCGCGGCTGATCATGGTTTCCGGCCAGCCCTGGACCTCAAGCCCTTCGAAGGGCGTATAGTCGACATTATGATGCAGGATGTCGTTGGTGATTGTGACCCGCTTTTCCAGGTCCCAGATCGCCAGATCCGCATCGGCGCCCACAGCGATTGTACCCTTGCGTGGATGGAGGCCATAAAGCTTGGCATTGTTCGTGGCGGTCAGCGCGACAAAACGAGGAAGATCGATACGACCCTTCACGACACCTTCGCTGAACAGGATCGGCAGTCGCGTCTCCAGCCCTGGAATGCCGTTGGCAATCGCCCTGAATGATGGATTGGGGCCAGCCTTCAACTTGCCATCCGCATCGAAGCAATACGGCGCATGATCTGAATTGAACACGTCGATCGTGCCGTCCTCGATACCGCGCCAGAGCGCAGCCTGTGCCGCCGTATCCCGCGGCGGTGGGCTGCACATGGCTTTGGCTCCAAGCATATCCGGCATCTCCAGATCGGCCTCGGTGAGGAGCAGGTATTGCGGGCATGTTTCCGCGACCACCACATGTCCTCTTGCACGGGCGCGGCGGATTTCCTCCAGCGGCTCGCCACCCGAGACGTGGACGATGACGAGGGGGACACCGGCGATTTCGGCGAGTGTCACGGCACGATGCGTCGCCTCGCGCTCGACGGGCAGCGGACGCGATGTTGCATGCGCCACCGGTTTCGTCCGGCCCTGCTTCTCCAGACGGTCCGCGAGCCAGCCGATGATCTCGTGGTTTTCCGCATGGATCAGCATCACCGCCCTCTCCTCGCGTGCCGTCTCGAAGACGTCCAGGATCTGGCGATCGCTGAGCTGCATCGCATCATAGGTCATGTAGACCTTGATGCTGGTATGGCCGCGTCGAATGAGTGCAGGTAGTTCCTGGCCGAGAACCGATGCTGTCGGATCGCTGACGATCAGGTGGAAGGCATAGTCCGTGACCGACTGACCCTCGGCGCGGCGGTGATAATCGGCCACGGCCGCGGCTAAGGATTCACCGCGATGTTGGACGCAGAAGGGAACGATCGTTGTCGTTCCCCCGAAGGCCGCGCTGATACTTCCGGATCGAAATCCATCCGCCATCTTGGCACCCTTGGCCGCAAGGCCCGGCGCTTGGGGTTGATCGAGATGGCAATGGGCATCGATACCGCCGGGCATGACGAGCCGCCCGGTTGCGTCGATCACCCGATCGCCATCCACGATACGATCGGCGATCGCGGCGATGCGACCGCCCCGGACGCCAAGGTCCGCTTTCGTCACATCAGAGGCGGTTACGATCGTCCCGCCGCGGATCACCAGGTCAAAGGTCATGCCGGAAGCTTTCTAAGATCGGCCGATGGCAGGAAGGAAGGATCGAAGAGATCTTCTGCCTTCGGCACAGAGGGAAGCGCAAAACCGGCCGCCACGGCTTCCATTGATTTGGAAAGGCGGCCCGTATCGATACCGCCCATGCCGTTCTTCTTGGTCTCGTCAGTGGCGAACTGGTTCTTGATCAGCCAGCGCAGTTTCTGCTCTTCCAGATCGGCATTGATCAGCGGCGAATGAGCCTTCAGTGCTGCAATGGCGGCCTTCGGATCGGCGATCGCCGCCTGATAGCCACGAGCGCTGACGGCGATGAAGGATTTTGCAACGTCGGGACGCTCGGTACGGAACTTCTTCGAGAGCACGATCGCATTGCCGTAGAGATCAAGTCCGGCATCCGAATAATAGAGGATCTTGATGTCGCCCTGTGCAATACCGGCCTTCTGCAGGCCGAAATAGACCGTGGAATCGAAGCCGAGAATGGCGTCGGCGCTGCCGCCGGCCAAAACGGCCTCGCGCAGCTGCAGGCCGACCATGTTCCACTTGATTTTAGCAGCGTCGATCGATGTCGTCTTGGCGTAAGTCGAAAACAAGCGATAGGCACCGTCGGCCGCGGCCGCGCCGATCGTGCGGCCTTCCAGGTCGGAGGGCTTAGTGATCCCGGATTTGGCAAGCGTCACGACCGAAAGTGGGCTCTTGAAATAGAGCATATAAGCGGCGCGTACTTCGGCCGCCGGGTTTTTCGAGTTGAACTCGGCCAGGTTGTTGATGTCGACGGTCCCGCCATCATAGACGCCGGAGCCAGTGCGCGATGCCGCCTCCCCCGAACCACCGCTGGTATCGAACTGGCAGTCGAGGCCCGCTTCCTTGTACCAGCCGTTCTGGGCTGCGAGCAGGTACATGGAGATCGAGCCGTCAAATGGCACGGCAAAGGAAAATTTGACCGACTCGGCCGCCAAGCTGCGTCCAGCCTGAAGAACGAAGGGCGCGGCCAGAGCCGCCTGTAGAATAGTCCGTCTGGAGGTTTTGAATTCGAACATGTCAGTCCCCTTTTGTTGTTGAAGCCGCAAGGGATGTTTTGCAAGGGGCATGCCATTCTGCGAAATGTAATGAAACCAAAGATGCGCTCAACATTGTGCGCAATCTTATGTGTAATGATTAGTCGCGGAGAGCCTAAGCATGAGCCAGAAGACGCGTTTGGTGGGCATGATGAATGATCGCAACCGCCCCCGGACGGACGATGCGGAGGCCGCCTACCAGCATCTGTTCGACGCGATTGTCGACCAGCGTCTGTTGCCAGGAACGAAGCTCACGGAGATCGCCCTGGTCGAAGCATTCGGGGTCGGACGACGTATGGTCGCCACCGCCCTGCAGCGCCTGCACTGGGAAAAGCTTGTCGTTTTCATCCCCAACCGCGGTGCCTATATCGCAGCACCCGACGCCGACGAGGCCCGGCAGGTGTTCGCCGCCCGCGTTGCCATCGAGGCTGGAACGACAGAAGCAGTTGCGCAGGCGGCAGATCCGAAGGCGATTGCCAGGCTGCGCGACAATATCGAGCAGGAACACAAGCTCCGCGAGCAAGGCTACATCCGAGAGGCCATCCACCTTTCCGGCGGCTTCCACACGTTAATGGCGCAACTTTCCGGCAACAGCGTTCTCGCCGACCAGGTTAGGCTGCTGGTGGCCCGGACCAGCCTCATCGTCAACCTGTTCGACAATCAGCTTGGCATGGCTGGCTGGCACGACCACCATGACGACCTGATCAAGTATTGCGAAAATGGCAACGTTGAACAGGCCGTGGCCCTCATGCGCGAGCACATCCTTGAAATTCGTGATGGACTAGCACTGGATCGCCGCCGGCCGGTCGCGTTCGATATGGTCAGGGTGTTCGCAAGAGGCTGAGGGTCTGTCCAGCGATCCAGCTTGCTAGACAAGGCGTTGCGGCAGGTCTGGTCTTGAAGGTATGTGAACCTGCAACCCGCAGGCGAGTTTGTCTAAGCGCTATGAATTCAATTCGTTTGGTAAAGGGGCAGGAGATGACGACATTCAGGCACTGCCGCGAACCATCAGCTTGCCAGGAAGGATGCTGGTTGTCATCTCGTGGAGCGGCACCTTTGCACCGACTTCGATCAGGTCAACCACCTCGTTGATCATGCGGATGATCGGTTGGCGGATCGTGGTAAGCCGATAGGACGTCCAGCCCACCATGGGTATGTCATCGAAACCGATGAGGGAGAGATCGTCCGAAGTCAAAAATCCCAGGTCGCGCGCTGCGTCGATGGCGGCGAGCGCCATGATGTCATTGCATCATAACAGAGCGTCCGGCCGTACATTGTTCGTTAGAATCGCCTGTGCCGCGGTATAGCCGCTGTTGATCAATGCCTTGCGCGCTCATTCGTCAGAGTTGGGTATCATTGCGGGCATCAGCTCAGCAAAAGCCGCGGGATTGATTGAGATCGTGCGCGATGAAAACGATCATCGTCTTCCGTGCGCTGCTCGTCTAGCGATGTCTTTAGTCGCCGATCAGATCGAGGCACTTTCGCGACAAATTGGGGAGATCGAACGGGAGATAGTGCAAGAAGCAAAACGAGATGACATGCGACGCCTAGCAACTATACCGGGTGCCGGTGTGATCACCGCCGCATCTATCATGGCGCTTTTACCGGACCCCGCCGCTTTCAAATTTTGCCGCTTGGCTGGGATTAACGCCCAAATTCCCATTCAAGCGGAGGCAAAGAGCGGTTAGGAGGTATATCGAAAATGGGTAATCGCGAACGTCGTACTCTGCTAGTGCTCGGGGCGACCTCAGTGCTGCGACGAATAAGGGGCAATGATAAGGCACCGGATTGGCTGAGTGCTCTTCTCTCGCGCAGACCTTACAAAATCGTGGCCATCACGCTCGCGAACAAGGTCGCCCGGATCATTTCGGCACTCCTGACAAGGGGTGGATATACGGGGGTCTTGAGGTAGCGAAAGGCGCAGTGAGCGCTTGAGGCTTGACAACAATGCAAGAAACCGACCGGTGCGGTAGCCGGGTGAAGTAAGGTGCCGAAACAGACGATGATCCAATGGGACGAAATCCCGATGCAGGATAGGCCTTATGAGACAATACGATCAAATCGCGCGTAACTGATTAGCCCCTCGCATCGCGGACTTCATCGAGGCCAGCGGTACCGCACCGCGCTAAAAGGCTGGACATATGACCGCACCGTTCCCGTGCGACGCTGTCGAAAGAAAGCACTTGCCCGAAGGGCCGTTCCACATATTCCTCATGGTCAGCCTTCTCTTTGCCGGCATCAAAATCTCCACGTTGCGCGTGGTTCAATTGATGCCAAAGTTGCTGACCCAAGAGGTATACTTCAGTGTCGAAAAGCGGCCGGTATTTGATCGGAATGCCGGCCGGCTTCACGTCGGAATCCGCATACGGGTGCCTAAGTCAACCGCCTTTGGGTGTAAAACCAACCCCGAAACCGAACACTCGACCAATCTTTTCTAGAGTCTCAAGTGTAGGATTTGCGGTCCCGGCTTCGATCTCCGCAACCTGTCGTCTGGTAAGCGACAGCGTCTTTGCAAACTCTTCCTGCGTCATGCCGAACCCTTTCCGGATCTCCGCGACCGCACCGGGCAGCCTCGGGTCCCCAGTTCGAGCACGTTCCGCTAGTGTTCGCCGATTCTCCAGAATCTCCTCTTTCGTCGGCTTCTTCCATCGAGCCATTTAGCGGTCCTTCGCCATCATTGACACGCCGCCAGAACGCTGTCCGCTATCGCGATACAGCGACCCATCGCACGATCCAGAATCTCCGCAGGCGCGCTCAAATTTTTCGCCATTGTTGGAGCCTGAAGCAGGTGTTCGGCAAACGTCGTAAGCGTAGCTTCGAGAGCACTCTGCTCAGCAGGATCACGCATCAGTTTGCCGCAAATTTGCTTCCAGTCGGGAAGATGATCGCGACCACCGTCCCGCATCATCGCCCATCGGGTGGAGCGAACAATCCCCTCCTTCGCGAGCCGCATGGGTGCGAAATCAAAGAGCGGAGAGAGGCGGATCGCTCCGTCGTGATGCTTGCTGAGTGCAGAATTTCGGCCGTGGTTGTCGGGATTGCCAAGCGCTAGGTTGGCGATGTCGCGCTTCAGGTATTCAACAATGTCCGCGAAGGGATCGGCCGAATATTGGCGCAGAACGTCGATATAGGCCTCATGCGTGCCGACATGGCCGAAATCGGCAATACCGATCGCAGACACAAGGCTTTCCTGCCCGAGTCGGACGGTTCCGCCGCCTTCCTTGTTCTTCCGGTCGAAACGGGGAATGATCAGAACACCTTCGGCATAGGTCGAGGGTTCGCTGACATTCAGATCGATCTCCTGAGCGATCCGCGAATAGAGGGCTTCGCCTTCGAGAATCAGGCGGTCCACAGGCTCGTTACTGCGCACCAGCTTGACGATGACATGGCGCACGGCCTCGTCATCATTCACGAAGCTGTCGGGATAGTAGAGCCCGTTAGTCGCCTGTGTCATCGAGACCTTTGGCCATTCGCCTTGCAGTCCGCTTGAGCCGGAGGCGAGCATTCCAAAACGATCGGCGACTTCCATGAAGCGATCGGATCGCTCAAGGATTTCCACCTCTGTCACCCCTTGGCGCTCAACGCCTCGCAGGCGTTCAGTTTCTGCCTCAGCTGCTTCTTTGATGCGGATATTGCCTATGCCGCCCGTTGCCGATCGCAGAAGCAGTGGCAGATCAGAAGCGCGCGAGCCTTCAGTAAGGCCGAGGTGCTCGGCAAGCTTTCGCCTTGCATGCCCCTGGGGCATAAGATCCAAGAGGAAGGGCGGCCAGCTGCGGCTATATCGAGTTTCGAGATCGACGGGATAACGGACGGACAAAGCGCGATGATCACGGATCGTTTTTCCAGCAGAAAACTCCGCCGATGCCACGGTGATGAAATAGTCGAGATCGTAATCGACGATCGACGCACCTTGGAAGCCGGCCGCGTCATCTTTGATTTCCAATGTCGCAGCGTGATGCCACTCGCCGTCAAAATGGGTTTGGAGCGTTAGGCGCATTAATTGACCCTTTCAATGGTTCAAATAATGCATTTTCCGAAATTATTCAACCCATCAAAGTGGGTCGAATAATTGTTGTCAGAGCTGCCAGCTACAGAAACGGTCAGGGAAGCCTCTGATCCGGCTGACCGTCTTCCGGCCACGCAACGCACTGTTGCAGGCGAACAGCATGAGGACAGGCTGAGCACTGGTGTCATACATGTTGTTTTCCATGCGGAACTGAGCCGGTGGGGTGCGAATAACCGGCTCAGTTCCGCGTGGAAACGTATGGCCCGCCCTTCGTCGATTACGAACGATCGAGCGTGCCCGTGGAGGGATCGGCAGCCTGCTTCTTGCCGCTCGACGTGGATCAGTCTGGGTCTCGGTCGGATCGGTCGGGACCGGGTTCAAGGAACGCGATGCGGTCTATCTCAAAACGACGCTCGACAAGCTGAAGACGAAACAGCCGGTCGTGCCGATGACGGGAAAGAACCTCGTGTTCGCGCAGCCGACCTTGATTGCCGAGATCGAGTTTCGCGACTGGACCGATGACGGCAACCTTCGCCATGCCTCTTACAAAGGTTTGTGCGATGTTCAGGACAATGCCGCAGTTTTTGATATCGAGGACAAGCCCTGAAACGAAAAAGCCTGCCGCGGGAGGTGCGGCAGGCTTTTCGAATGAAGTGAACGACGACTGGGAGGAGGATGCCGCCATTCTGTCAGGAGCCCTTGGGAGGAGGAGTAAGGCCACCTGAATGACGAAGCTTCGCGGGAGGAGGTGCGTCGCTTCGTTGGACATCATCTAACCCGCCCAACGCTGCTTCGAAAATAGGCGATGCGACAGAACAGCTATGCCCGAAGCACATACCGAGCTAGCGGTGGTCAGGTTGCCGCCGGCCAGTCGTTCGCAGGCTCGTCAATCACACCGGGCTCATCCGCAGGATCTGGGTCCTCGTTATACGCGCGCCGCATATCTGCCAGTTCCTTCTCCATCGCCGCGATCACCTCGGGCGTTTTCGATCCGGCGGTTACGTAATAATCGACGAGCTGTTCTAGCTTAAGGCGAAGATCGCCTGCGATACTGGTCATGGTGCCACCCTCAATGTTTGGCCGGTCGATGATCGCCCTTATCGCCCTCGCCCGGTTTGGCCACGGTTTTGGCCTTCTGGCGCTTGTCGGCCGAAAGCGACCGCCCAACGTCGACGCTCTCCTTGAACTGGCCCTTCTCGTCACGGCGGACGTAGCGCTTGTCGGTCCCGGTATCGATCAGCTCTCTCTTCGACATCTGAAGTCTCCGTCGGTTGCGATATGCGGATAACTCGCGCGCGGCCGAAAAGATGCATCGAATCCAGAGGCTTGATTTGAATCTCATGGTTGTGGTGGAAAAATGAATCAAGCCATTGAAAATGATTCATTTTTCGAATCGGAACTGAGTGGCGACTGACGCAGTTGAATCGCATAGGTTGCGTCCTGTGCGAGGAGTTCGATATGGCCGGTCAGCGTGCTCAGTGGAAAGGTTTTATCAAGTTCGGTGAGGTGTCGTGTGGCGTAGCGCTTTACACCGCCGCCTCGACCTCCGAGCGGATCACCTTCAACACGATCAACACCGCGACTGGAAACCGGGTTAACCGCGTGTTCATCGACAGTGACACGGAAGAGCCCGTGCCGAAAGAAGCCCAGACCAAGGGTTTCGACATCGAGAATGGCCAATACATTATGATCGATCCGGATGAAGTGGCAGCCACCATTCCAGAAAGCAACAAGACGCTGGAGGTGGAAGCCTTTATTCCCTGCTCCGACGTCGACGATATCTACTTCGACAAGCCTTACTACCTTACACCGGATAAGATGGGCACGGATGCGTTCGCCGCTCTGAGGGACGGCATGCGCGAGTCCAAGGTTGCCGCAATTGCTAGGACCGTGCTCTTTCGGCGGATGCGGACCGTTCTCATCCGGCCGCACGGCAAGGGTCTGATCGCCACCACACTGAACTATGATTACGAGGTCCGCTCGTCGAAGAAGGCGTTTGAGGACATGCCGAAGATCAAGATCCAGGGCGAGATGCTCGATCTCGCCAAGCACATCATCTCGACGAAGAAGGGCGATTTCGATCCGGCGGTCTTTGATGACCGTTATGAGGCGGCACTCGCCGAGCTGGTGAAAGCCAAGATCGAAGGCAAGGCATTGCCCAAGCGCAAGAAAGTCGAGGTCTCCAAGCCTAACGATCTGCTCACGGCGCTGCGCGAAAGCGCCGGCCTCGGCAAATCCAAGGACGACAACCCGAAACGCACTGCAGCCAATGCCAGCACAGGTGCTGGCAGGCAGCGAGCCGCGCACGGGGTGGCCAAGGGGTCCGCCGCTTCAAAAGCCGCCCCGCAGCGCAAGGCTGGATGAGGAGAAAAGTTCATGGCACTTCGGCCCTATTGGAAAGGCTATCTGAAACTTTCGCTCGTCACCTGCCCGGTCTCGATGATGCCGGCGACGTCGGAAGCAGAGAAAGTTCGGTTTCATACGCTGAACAAGGAGACTGGCAACCGCGTCGTCTCCCAGTACATCGACTCGGTCACCGGCAAGCCGGTCAAGGACGACAATGAGGCCAAGGGCTATGCCCGCGGCGAGAACGATTATATCATTCTGACCGACGACGATCTTGATGCGGTGGCGCTTGATACGGTGAAGACCATCGATATCGACAAGTTTGCACCCGCTGACAGCATCGAGTGGGTCTATCTGGAAAAACCGCATTACCTGATGCCGGACGATCCGGTCGGGCATGAAGCCTTTGCCGTGATCCGGGATGCAATGAAGGCAGACAAGGTCGTCGGTATTTCGAAGCTGGTGATCGGTCGCCGCGAGCGCGCGGTGGTGCTTGAGCCCCGCGACGATGGCATCGTGCTCTGGTCGCTTCGCTTCGGCGATGAGGTACGGCCAGAGGAAAACTATTTTGAGAATATCGATGCCGAAGCGGATAGAGAACTCATTCCCCTCGTCCAGAAGCTGATCAAGCAGAAGACGGCGCGGTGGTCGCCGGAAATGGTCAGCGATCCAATCCAGGAGAGCCTGCTCAAATTGATTGAGCAGAAGAAAAAGCAGCTTAAGGCAAAGAAGCCCTCCAAGGGCAAAAAAGCGGAAGCGGCACCAGCTTCGAATATCGTGAACATCATGGATGCTCTACGGAAGAGCGTTGAGGCAGATCTCAAGAAGAAGAAAGCCAGCTGATATGCAGGAAGAAACCGAGATCCGTCTGTGTGAACCCGCACCGTTCATTCATTTCGAGAACGGGCAGATCGCCGTCACCGATGGCTCATCCGTCTGGCTGGTCATCGTCACGTGCGAAGCGATGAAGGCAACAGCGGCTCCACCAGAGAAATCTTTGCGGCGGCTCATCCGCTACGCCGAATTTTATCGCGACTTGGCGGCGACTGGCATAAGACGCGGCGAGGATGTAGATGGGAAGGTATGGGTGCGCGAAAGCGACGTACTCGCCGCCCGAGCATCGCGTCGCGCGATAGCCCAGGATCCGCGGGCGTTGGATAGCGTTTGAGCAGCGAGCGTCCTTCATTCCCTCGCACGCCGGACGGTCGATATATGGTCGTGCGTAGTCGGCTTTGGCGGGTCAGCAATCCACATTTAGCAGATTCCGAACGACAAGCGCTCGTCTCGGAGCTGATGGCTGCACGTAGGGCTGTCAAAGATGTGAAGGGTGATGTCGAGAAGACGAAGATTGCTCGCCAGCGCGTGGAAGCCGCGAAAATCTGTCTCGGGGAACGCGGCCCCGTTTGGTGGAGCGATGGTGAGCCGGACTACAATCGAAAGTTTGCCAGGAACACGCCATATCGGGATTGGTTCGAAAGCTTGGCGCGGTTGCCTTAGGGTTTAGACCCGCCCGACGGGTTAGAGGGAGCCGCAAGGTTTTCCGGCTCACCCTGGGCTGGCGCCGACACAGATGCGGTCGTTCGGGGATCTGTCGCGGGGCCGATCAGGTAACTTGCTGCAATCGCCGCGACGACAACGATCATAGCGGTTGCTCCGAGCCGGGCTATCCGCTTGTTCGTCCGGTTGGTATCACTCATCTCGCCTCCTCATACTCATACTTATACTCAAACTGCTCTTCCTTTGGACACAGCCTCAACTCCCCGGCGACGGTTCTGCCGCCTCTGCGCCAGCCTGCCCGGTGTTCGGTACATCTTCGCTGCGGGATGTTCTATCCCCGCTCCCTCTCTCTTCCTGCCGCTTCAAATCGCGCTCGATGGTCTCGCGCGAGCCTTCAGCAGGATCCTGCTCAGGGTGGTCTTTCGGGTCGGTCATCTTCGTATCTCCTCTGTCTGTGTCGAACCCGATCCACGGCCGAAAAGTTCCGCCAGAAGACGCGGATTGATTTCGTCATCTTCAGTGCTTGACTGCGAACTGGCAGGCGAGATCTCTTGGTTATGAAACGGATATCCCCGCCCACGACCAACCAGCAGCCTGATCGATTCCTGCAACGTCAGGAAGCGATGGCGGGCGGGTTCACCAATGTCGCTATGGCCGCTGTTGAAGCCGGCTGGAAGCCTGAAGACGTTGCATCGGCTATGGTGGAGTTGGCCGATCATATGATGCTGGGCGTTATTGCCAACCGCGACCTCGACCAAGACCTTTCGATCTGGGCAAAAGAACTGCCAAAGGGCGCAACGTTTAACGCTCGGATTTAGACAATCGGGACGTCGCCAGCTTTTCGGGATACTGCGAATTCGACGACTGCAAAGAATGGGGATGCTACGGCTTTGAGAAAAGCCGTACCGTCACGCGCTGGTTCTGCTCCGAGCACCAGCCTCGCCTTTATCGCGGACTGCCTCGGCATGGTGAGGCAAGGCTCGCTGCAGCCGAGATCGCCGACATGCTGAAGTGAATTACCCACCAGGCCGGAGAATTGCGTGGACTAGGTTGTTTAAACGCAAGCGCATGTGCCAACTTAAACAATCGTCTAGGAGGAGGTGAACGGATGAAACCATGGATTTTATCTGCGGCTTTGGTTGCCGCGTTGGGAACGTGCACGGTTGGAGCGGTCCACGCCGAACAGGTGGCGACGACATCGACAGCAGCCGTGAAGAGCGACCTCAACTACCTTATGTACACGCCGGATGGATATGAGGCTTCGAAGGACACCTACCCGCTCGTTGTATGGCTCCATGGAGGGGATCAGGGCGGAAACGACATCGAGAAGGTCAAATCGAGCGGCATCCCCAAGCTGATCGCAGGTGGAAAGCAATTGCCGTTCCTTGTCTTCTCGCCTCAGAACCCGAGCGAGGAACTGCTCTATCCAATAGAGAAGGTGGAAGCGGCGCTTGAAGAGGTTATCTCGAAATACCGGGTCGATAGCTCCCGCATCTACGTCGTTGGCTATAGCCGGGGCGGTTTTGGGGCGTGGGCCTTGGCTGAGCAGTTCCCCGAAAGGTTTGCCGCCGTGGTTCCTATCGCAGGCGGTGGAAACCGCCACTATCTGAACAGGACGAACGAGAAGGCTGCCTTCTGGGTCTTCCACGGCACAAACGACGACGTCATTCCGCTGTCTGATTCGGTAATCATGTATGAGCGCCTCAAGTCCCTGAAACGTGATGCACGGCTCTCGGTCTTGGAAGGTGTAAGCCATTCTGACGTAGAAATGTCAGTGCTTAATGACCCGGAGCTATGGGATTGGCTGCTGAAGCAACGTCTTGCGGTTGCCCCCAAGTAGTCTGCCCGCCGCTGTGTCCTCTCTACGCGGCTGGCAAAGTTCGATCTCGATGGTCTTCTCTGGTAGCAAATCCTACAAGGACGGTGCCAATTGCAGTCTCTACCCATGGGTTTCCGAGCAGTAGTGATCGGCGCAAGCGGAGGGATTGGTTCGGCTATCTGCAGCCATTTGAGCGCGCAGCTGAACGTTGGCGACGTCGTAGCGTTGTCTCGAAGCAGTGGCGGCCTTGACCTACTTGATGAGGGAACGGTTGCCGCTGCGGCTGAAAAGCTATCGGGGAAGGCATTGGATCTTATTGTCTGTGCGACTGGAGCCTTGACGATAGATGGCCGCGGGCCGGAGAAATCTCTTCGGGAAATAGACCCAGACGCAATGCTTCGTCAGTTTCATATCAACGCAGTTGGTCCGGCACTCATCGCAAAGCACTTCTTGCCACGGCTCAATCGTCAGAGCCGATCCATCGCGATTTTCCTTTCGGCACGAGTAGGCTCGATCGGCGACAACCGACTTGGTGGCTGGATTTCGTACCGATCTTCAAAAGCCGCGCTCAATCAGATCGTAAGGACGGCCTCTATCGAGCTATCGCGGACTCATCCTCAGGCAGTGATAGCCGCCGTGCATCCAGGCACCGTGCAAACAAGGCTATCAGCCCCTTATTCTGACAAACACCCGACAGTCAGTTCGGATGAGGCCGCAACATCAATCCTTCAAGCTGCCGACCATCTTGATGAAACTGGCAAGTTCATCGCCTATGACGGGAGGAGCATCGAATGGTAACGATGACCATCGGAGACCTCATCGATCTGTACCGTCCACATTTACTCGATGAGACAGTGGGGGTGCAGAGGAGTTGGGAGGATACGTTCAAATACACGCTCAAAGTCTATCCGAAGGACACGCCGTTGGAGGCCTTTGATCTCAACCATCTGGCTGCTGAAATGAAGGCCTCGGGCGTGAATAACGCTTTCGTAAACGGCTATATCGAACGTTGGCGTCGCGTGATCGCGCACATCAGAGTTTGAAGGGTGATGTCACCTTAACTTGAATTCGGATGCGTGGGAGACTTCTGCCTTGAGGATCGACCTCAGGCCATGGCTTCGGCTGCAACTTTCCACTCTGCGATCGCCTGGATACGGTGAACGCGGTTTTGGAATGCGGAG
>NZ_JAFLMY010000037.1:0-28941 GCF_017313375.1 Agrobacterium sp. Ap1 | reverse complement strand
GCCGATCTCGCGCTGGCGTTTCGGCCGAATGCCTGGCTGCGCGTTTTGCCACGTAACCACATGGCGACGCCACTCGGCATGGGCTTTGGCAACAGCCGCTTTTCCAGCCCTCGCAGGCGATTTCGCCTGGCCTACATCGCACAGGATCTGCCCACGGCGATTGCGGAAACGATCGTGCGTGACCGTTTCGAGGGCAGCGCTGACCGGGCGCTTGATGAAACAGAGTTCGAAGACTGGGCGATTGCCGAGGTTTCCGCGATCGATCCCTTGACGGTCCTCGATCTGAGAACCACCGGTCTCCTCAAGCTCGGCGTCAGTACCGATGCTGCCCGTGCGAAAGCCCACAGCGATGGGCAGGCGCTGAGCGAGGCTGTCTACGGTAACTTCGATGCCGACGGGTTATTATACGCATCGCGGTTGACAGGCGCCCATTGCCTTGCGGTCTACGACCGTGCGGTGACGCGCAACCTTGCGGCGACGCCGGCAATCGAGCTTCTTCGACACCCAGACCTCGTTCCCGCGTTGAAGGAAATCGGTGTCTCGGTCCGGAGCGCGCGCTCTCCATGACAGGCGTTCGGCCGATGCGCTCATGGCCACGACAGGGATCCGTGGACACCCGCCATCGACCGAAGGGGCGGGATCAATCAGCTGCGATTGAGCGCAAGTCAGATTCTGCTGATCGCAAATTCTGAACCGGACAGCGCGGCTTGTGCGGTCCGGTGTCAGCGGACGCGATCTTGCGTCGGGCGGGTACGAAACAATGTTGCTGCGACTGGCCCCCTGCGTCCTGCCAACAACGGATCATTTTTGGCGAACAAGAACAAACATGGATGACATCTGCCCGATTGGAAACCGGAATCCGTCATCGAGACAGAGAGTCCGACGACATTTCCAGGACTTGCCGCATTGGATCGGCAAATTCCCAAACTATTGATGTAGCCATTGGTGCCATCCATTCGGGCATAGGAAGTGGGCGCGGCCAACGCGGCCTCGTTTTGACATGTCTGATCGAAGAGCGGCTGCGCCTCGATCGTTCTCCCGCAACGGCATCGCCAACTTTCTTCCCCTGCGAACTGCGTTCGCGTTCCTTGCGGTCCAAGAAAGCCATCTCCCGCCGCCCTCCATTGTATTCCGGTCCCTTAGGGACGCGGTGCGATCGTCCCCGATCAATTCGACAGTCATCGAGGACGCGATGGTCGCGGCCCGATCAACCCGAAAGGATCACGACAATGGCAGTCATCGGCGAGTGCACCACCAACGGCAACACAATCACTGGGAACTTCCGCACCCTCACCGTCTCCCTGAAGGCCCGCCTGAACTCGATCGAGCGTACCTCGCTCGACGCTCCCGACTTCCGCATCACCGCCGGCCCCGGCGTTGAAATCGGCGCAGGCTGGAGCCAAGTTTCCGGCGACGGAGAGTCCTACATCTGGATATGGGCATCCCTTTCCACGGCACGATCCAGATTTCGGATGCTCCCCTAAGACGTGCTCTTTCGGAAGTAAGGCTTTAGGCCCGCACGCAATCCTTGGGTTCCGCATTGCTTGTGAGTAAAACGATCGGAAACCTGACATCGAATCCCGTAAGGAAACCATGTCAGGTTATTCACGGTCATAATCCTATTCGGCAGCACTCAGCGCCTGCATCACCATATGGCTGTCGACATATTGGACCATGGTGGCGATCTTGCCGTTTCGGACCTCGTAGAGATGGGCAAAGTGCGCCGTCATCGACTTGCCGGTCGCTTTGTAGGTTCCAGAGTAAACGCCGAAAGCCGCGACGCGATCGCCATCCTCCATGAACGTGTGGACCTTGGCACTGTAGCCGATCCACTCCGTGCCGAGCCTGTGGAAGACCCCAGCGACAATGGCGTCCGGGCCCACATAGGTGCCGGCATATGGAAAGCCTTCGGCTTCCGTCCATGTCGCATCGGGTGCCAGGGCCGCAGCTAAGTTGCGGCCGTTGTCTTCCGATGAGCCTTCATAGGTGGCCCTGACAAGATCGAGATTGGCGCCCATGGCGATCAGCCCCACTTCATTTCGCCGGTGGCGACCTTGGAGCCGATGTCAAGGGCGACACCCATGCCAAGGCCCGGGAAGCGCGCTTCCATCGCGACCTTGAGCGAGGCGGAGTCCTTATGCTTGGCCAGTTCTTCGTCGAATGCCTTCAGGTAGGCAATGGTATGCTCGACGCCTGAAAGATCGGTCTTGGCGTCGGGCACCATGTGTCCAGCCACGACAACAGCCGGCTTGCGCGCCGCGATCTTTTCGAGATTTGCGACCCAAGCGGCCCTCAGTTCGGCACTGTTGGTGTCCGCCGTCCAGACGTGCACGCCGTTGAAGATCATCACGCCGCCGAACACGGCATTCAGGGATGGAACGAACAGATAACGCCGGTTGGCGAGGCCTTCTGCTTCGACGATTTCGATCGCTTCGCCGTCAACGGTCAGTGTCTTTTCATCAAAGACTTCCGGCATCACAACGTCGGCCAACGCCTGCGGGCCATTTTCCTTGAGCTGCGGTCCCCAAACGGCGAGCTTCTTCTCAACGCTGGCCTTGATTGCATCGACCGTGGCCGAGGCAGCGATCACCTTAGCGTCGGGGAAAGCAGCCTTGATCGGACCGAGGCTGAAGTAATAATCCGGGTCGGATTGGCTGATATAGATGGTGGTCAGTGTCTTGCCCGTTGCCTTGATCGCCTCGGCCACGGCCTTGCCATCGGGAAGCGTGAAGCCGCCGTCGATCAGCACGGCTTCCGTGGCGCCGGAGATTAGAACAGGTGCGCGGAAGAAGCCATTCTGCCCAGCGGGGAAATGTTTCCAGGTGAGGCTTCCGGCGGCGTGGCCGAGATCAGCGGGGGCGAATACGGCGGTGACGCCAGCGGCGATTGTGGTTTTCATGATGGTTCTCCTCGTGAACATGATTGCCTCCTGGTTTAAGGTTTTGGGAAAGGATGTTGGATCATCCGCCTCGTCTCATGGCTGCAGATCCTTCGCTCCAGCATTGGCAACCGCGCCATCGTCGGCAGGCATGCCAGCGCTGGCACCAATGGCGCCGATGACCTGGTTATCGACAATGATCGGCACACCTCCTTCGACGGGGAAGGCACCTGGCACCGCAAGCAGGTTGTTTTGGTTTCGATTGAGGATCATGTCCTCGATCGTGTTGGTCGGCGTCTTGATGCCGTTGGCCGCCCTGGCCTTGCCGATCGCGGCATCGATCGTGCCAATGCCGGCCTGATCCGAGCGTTCCAGGTAGGCAAGGGTTGCTGCCGGAATCGACGACCGCGGCGGCTGTAGCCTGTTTGGCACGCTTAAGTGTGATCGGCGCGCCATAGGGCGGCATGCTCTGGACAAAGGCTGTGGCCGGGGCAGACGTCCAGAGCATCGACACGCCAAGAGGGACATGGGTCATTCGTTCCATCGTCATGATCGTTTCCTCCCTCAGGTTTGGTTCTGGCGGATATTGAGGGGCCGGGAGCTGCCGATTGCGGAAAGCCTGGCAACAAGGTCGGCGGCACTGCCGAACATTTCATGTGCCTTGACCAGAGCGCGACGTCGTCCGTCATCGACAATCAGCGCTGGCACGCCACCGGCCTCGAACTCCCGCATCAACAACCGGGCCCGCTCGATGCGCTTGCGGTTTGCCGCGAGCAGTTCCGCATCCGGTGTTGCAAGGCGATCCGAAGCGGCCTTGAGGCCGGCATGCTCCAGCATTGCGCGCAGCTCCGGCAGATCGGTAATATTGCGACCGGAAGCATAACGCGCTTCTTGAATGAGCTTGAGCGCATCGATTTCGCGAGAAGGCTCTGTCAGAGAAACGGCTGTGACTGCCAGCGTCGCTGGGCCAGAGTCCAGCATTCCACCGCCGCCGAGCACCTGCACGTGATAATCTTCGGTGAACCGCTGCCCCGTTAAGCTCGCGATGCGAACATCGTTGGACCAGGCAAAGGCGGCAAGTTGTTCATCCACCGGCCGCGTGCCCGTCCCCGAGAAAAGTCCCGTCGGCGCCAGTGTGACGATGAGGTTTGGAAGCGCAGCGAGTTGTGCGAGCAAGGGCGACGCGCCATAGCACCAACCGCAGAGGGGATCAAATAAGTAGGTAATGTGGGCCTTGTCGCTCATGTCTTGCTCCTTATGAAGTTATAGATGGCATGAGAGGATTGAAGCGAGAAGTCCGTCGAACACGACAGAATGTATGCTAAAAGCAAACAATCAATAGGGAGCGTGTGCGTGCAGGAATCGACCAATCTCAATCGGCTGGCCTATTTCGTCGCTGTCGTCGATGCGGGTTCGTTTACGCGCGCAGCCGAATATCTCGGCATCACCAAGGCTGTCGTCAGCCAGCAGGTGGCAAAACTTGAAGAAGAAGTCGGCACCACGCTATTGATGCGCACGACACGACGTCTCCAGCCGACCGAGGCGGGGCGAATGTTTCACCTTCGCTGCGTCTTTGTCTTGCGCGAGGCCGAGGATGCCTTGAGAGAATTGGCTCAAGCCCGGACAGAGCCAAAGGGTCTGCTGAGGATCACGGCACCCTACGACTATGGCACCTCGGTGGTCGTTCCCCTGATGACCGCCTTCACTGCCCGCTATGCGGAATGCAAGGTCGAGTTGAGCCTCAGCGACAGAATGGTCGATCTTGTCGCTGACAATATGGATCTTGCCATTCGCGTCGGCTGGCTGGCTGATTCAAGCTTGCAGGCACGTCGGATCGGCACGTTTCGCCAATATTTGGTAAGCCCGCCCCATCTCGCGAGCAAGGTCGCCGAACTTAATGGACCGAGCGATTTGCCATCGCTTCCCTTCGTCGCCAACAATGCGCTCAAAGAACCCTTGGAATGGACGTTTACCCGCAAGGAAAGAGGCGAGACGCGCACCGTGCGTTTCAGGTCCGACATCGCGATAAACACAACGCCAGCGGTCATGGAGGCAGTGAGGCAAGGCGGCGGGCTGTCGGTCCTGCCGGATTTTCTGGCGGCCAATGACATAGCGAGCGGACGCCTGGTTCATGTCCTGCCGGACTGGCATCTGCCCTCAGGCGGTGTCTACACGGTATACCCGGCAGCCCGCTTCAGACCGCCCAAAGTCTCAGCATTCGTGGATATGTTGACCGCAAGACTGAAGGGATAAGGATGTTCTACTGATGGACGCATTCGCCGGTTTGAAGGTCAACACCCGCGCCATCCAATCGCAAGCGGTTTGAAATCCTGATGCCCAGGCTCTGCATGGCGGCCACGGGCGATTCGAGGGGAAGAACAACTTCGCCTTGAGCGGATTTGAACCGTCGGCCTAGTGCCGGCCCCAATAGGCATCTAACATTTTCAATGCGTTATTGAACGTACTCCGTCTTGTCCTGAATTAATTTCCGCCTTTGATGCAGTCCTGCTCTTGAAATGCCCCGTATGGGCCGTAAAAGATGACTTAGTTCATCATCTTTTATCAACGTGAGACCCGTGTCGTGGGTTGGGACCTGCATAAGCTCTTCAAAAGCCACTCAAGTGAACTTATGCGGTTCATCCGGCGAGCAGGCGTGCCAGAGGATGATGCACCCGATCTCCTGCAGGATGCTTTTTTACGTCTCGCAACAACGCACGACGGTCAAGCGTCAATTGCCAACCCTCGCGCTTATCTCTTCAAGGTGTCGCGTAATCTGGTAACAGATCATGCGCGCGCCCGCGCCGTTCGGCAACGCTATTCCCAGGCTGATGCGCCAACAGACGTGGTTGCACCCGCGCCACCTCCTGAAGCGGCAATAGACTATCGCCGAATGGTCCAAAAGCTTGAGGGAGCGCTTGCAGGGTTGTCGGACAGACAGCGAGAAGTGTTTCTCCTTCATAAGTTCGAAGAACTCTCTCATTCAGAGATCTCCGTGCGCCTCGGTATTTCAAGAAGCATGGTCGAGAAGCATATGATGAGGGCGCTCCTCAACCTCAGAACAGAATTGGGCGATATGCTCGATTGAGCCTCGCGGAGGTTAAATTTCACGGCACCCCGTGTGGTTTTGGCCCGCTCATCCGTCTATTGGATGGAGCACACGACAAATCAATTGGATGAGCGAATTCGGATGGGCACGGAAGGCGGGGAGATCAGCGGAAAAGAGCGGCAGGAGGCTGCTGCATGGTTTACGCGCATGAACTCCGGCGACATCACCCCTGCTGAGTTTGACGAATTCAGAACATGGTTCAGCCGTTCTGCTGAAAATGCTGCGGAGTATCAGCGTCTCGAGCGGATGTGGGCGCAATTTGACAATCTACCGCAGGTATCGCGGAAACCAAGCCCGAGTGCAGCCCGTAGCACAAGGACAGTCTCCAGGCGCACCTTGTTGATCGGCGGAAGCGCCACCGCTGCCGCCGCAGTCGCCGCCGGATGGGTCGGAAACTTTCAGGACTACGTGATCAGCGACGAGTTCACCTCAATTGCCGAAGTTCGGGAGACACGCCTGCCGGATGGGAGTGGCGTGACCCTGGATGCAAATTCGGCGATTGCGATCGACTTCTCGGATAAACGGCGAGACGTCCTGCTTCATCGAGGTCGCGCCTTCTTTGACGTCGCAACAGATAGCCGCAGACCATTCAGGGTCATGGCAAAGGGAGGGAGCGTCGAGGCGCTCGGCACGCAGTTCGTCGTCAACGTTTCGGGCGATGAGGTGATGACGAGTGTCCAGGAAAGCGCAGTGTCGGTGACAGCCCCGAGTGGCCAAGACGTTCGGCTGATGCTGGGTCAGATGGTCTCGTACAGTGGCGTCGAAATGGGCAGGGTCGAAATAGCCGACGGAGAGGTCGAGACCGCCTGGCGTCATGGGCGATTGATTTTCAGTGACAAACCACTGAGGAGCGTGGTGGCAGACGTCAACCGCTACCGGCACGGAAGATTGCAGATCGTCGGTTCAGGTCTGGAAAATCTGCGTGTCAGCGGCGTTTTCGACATCAAAAATCCGGGCGGCATTCTCGAAGCCATCGTCCGCACCCTCCCCGTGCGAGCCGTGGAGGTGACGCCGTTGCTTGTGGTTCTGATCCCCCAAGATATTTTTCGAAAAACATCATGATTGGGGTGAGGTGATCAGGTTGCCACTCGTCTTAGCTCCTGAACGGCAAGGAATGCCGGCAGGGCATATGGGACAGGGTAATGAACACAACAGGGAAACCGGGCGCATTCGTCGGGCACAACGCAACTCATTTGGGACGAATGGCAACGTTGATGGCTGGAATAAGCCTGATGCCGATCGCGACCTCCGCGCAGACAGCCGGTTCCATGGGCCCCAGACTACAGCAAGTTGCCCTCTCCTATACCATCCCGTCGGGTTCTCTCGGCTCTGCTCTGGCTACCTTTGGTAGCCGCAGCAATCTGCAGCTCCTTTATCCGGCCGCGATCACTCGAAATAAAAAGACAGCCGGCGTATCCGGAACGATGGCTCCTCAAGAAGCCTTGTCTCAATTGCTTGCCGGGACCGGTCTGACGTTCCGCTTTACAACGGCAACGACCGTGACGATTTCGGCGGTTGAGGGCCAGGCTGACGCGACCTCGTCGCCTACGGATGCAACGACGCTCGCACCCATTGTGATCGGCACGGAGCAGACTGGAAATGGTCCGGTCGACGGATATGTGGCGCGGGTCACTGCGGCCGGCACCAAAACCGACACCCCGCTGATCGAAACGCCACAATCGGTGACAGTCGTCACGTCGGACCAGATCCGCAGCCAGGGCGCAACGTCCTTGTCAGAGTCGCTTGCGTATACGCCGGGTGTTGCGATGCAGTCCGGCACGTTTAGCAGATCGGTCGACGACTTGACCATCCGCGGTTTCAACATTGCAAACGGCAATCTTGGCAGCCTTCGTGATGGCATGAAGTATCAGTCGAACGTCTACGATGGCGGTCAGGAACCCTACGGTCTGGAACGCGTCGATGTACTTCGCGGTGCGGCCTCCATGCTTTATGGCCAGTTATCGCCGGGTGGGGTCATCAATTCCATTTCGAAACGACCGACCACGACGCCAATCCATGAAGTCAACGTCGAACTCGGCACTTACGGTCGCAAGCAGGTTTCTGCCAATTTCGGCGGCCCCCTGGATGATGACGGCGTCTTCAGCTATCGTTTGACCGGCCTCGTTCGCAATGCCGACAATTGGGTGCACAACACGCCCGATGACAAGCTCTATGTTGCCCCTGCCCTCACAATCGCACCCGACGCCGCCACGTCCTTGACGATCTTGTCGAGCTATCAGCATTTTGATGCCGGTTTCGCCACACCACTTCAGCTTGAAGATGTCCGATCGGGCGCTATCCCCCGCAACATGTTCCTTGGTATCGATGGTTTCGATCAGTACAAGGGTGACAGCTACACGATCGGTTACGATTTCGAGCACGAGTTCGACAACGGCCTCAAGTTGCGCAACAAGGCGCGCTATTTTTACTCCGACGTGAATTGGGACTATATGATCGGCAATCTTGCTCCCTTGGCAAGTACCGGCGGCAGCCTGGCACGCCTCGCCAGTGTCCGCAGTGAAAACTCCTACGGCGCCACAACTGACACATCGCTGGAGTATTCCTTCGATGCACTCGGAGCGGAACACACCGTTCTCGGCGGCTTCGATTATTATCGCAGGAGCTACGACAGCCACCGCTATCGTGGTTCGGGATACAGCTTTCTCGATATTGACAGCGGCGTGACGCTCACCAATCCGCCGATCAACTACGCCGTTGATCGCGGATCCGACACGTCTGCCAATAGTTATGGGCTTTACCTTCAGGACCAGATCAAGTTCGACGATCACTGGATCCTGCTGCTCGGCGGCCGGCAGGACTGGACCGACAGTTCTGTGAAGTCGTATCAGACCGGCGGTGTGACCGATCAGTCCGATAATGCACTGACCGGTCGGGTTGGGCTTGTTTATCTGTTCGACAACGGGCTTGCCCCGTACGTGAGCATCGCACAATCATTTCAGCCTCAGGCTGGATCGGTGACCGCCACAGGTGAAGCACTCAAACCGAATGAAGCAATCCAATACGAGGCCGGTATCCGCTATCAGCCGGCTGGCAGCAATATTCTTCTAAGCGCAGCTGTCTACGACCTCACGCAATCCAACCTGACGACCAGTGATGCGTCATTCAACGTTTATCAATACGGCAAGGTAAGGTCGCGCGGTGTCGAGCTTGAAGCTCGTGCCGAGATTGATAATCTCGGATTAATCGCTGCCTATTCTTACACCGATGCTCGCATCACCGAGACCGCTTTGGCAAGCGAACTCGATCAACAGATCCAGCTTGTCCCGAGAAACGCCTTCTCCCTTTGGGCCGATTACAAACTCGATGATCTCGGCCTGGAGGGCGTGAAGATTGGCGCTGGCATGCGCTACACGGGCACAACCAATATTCTGAATACCACGCAGGATGCGCCCGCCTATCTTCTCGTCGATGCGATGGCGAGCGTTGATCTCGGCAAACTCACCGACCAGTTGGAGGGCGCGGAACTCAAGATCAACGCCCGTAACCTGTTCGACAAGAAGTTCTACACCTGCAACTACACCGATGGCTGCCGTTATGGCGAGCCAGCGACTGTGACGGCGACGCTCAGCTACAAATGGTGAAACCCGCGCCAACCCGACGGCAATTCGTGAGCGGTGGCTTGGCTTTTAGCCTCGCCTCCGCGGCAAAGGCACAAGCCCCGGCTGATCGCCCCCAGCGTATCGTTTCGATGGACCTTCTGGTAACGGAACTGCTGCTGACGCTCGGCATTTCCCCGATGGCAATCGCCAACGTGCCGCTTTACCGTCGGCTGGTTGCAGAGCCGCCGCTCTCGACCGATACCGTCGACCTCGGTCCTTTGCAGGAGCCGAATGTCGAGTACCTCCAGCTTTTGCGTCCCGACCTCATCGTAATTGCCGATTGGCAAGCGAGCGGTTTGGAGAGGCTTCGTCAGATCGCGGCAACAGAAGCGATCGCCACGTTTGCCGGCAAGACGCCCGCCCTCCAACATATGCAGGCGCAGTTGCGCATTCTTGGTGGAGTGACAGGCAACGTAGCCAGGGCTGAAGAGTGGATCGCACGCTGCGATGCGGAGCTTGCAGAGGCCAAAGCAGTCCTGTCGGCACGACTGCTTCCACCACTCTATCTATGCCGACTCAATCAGGACGCTCGCCATGTCGCAATCTTCGGCGGAAACGGTCTTGTCGGAGACGTCACCACCCAGCTTGGGCTGAAGAATGCCTGGACAGGCCGCGTAAATGCATCCGGTGTCGCTTCAATCGGCATCGAACAGCTTGCCGGAAGCCCTGACGCCCGGATTATTCATTTCGACCGCGGTCGCGAAACAGATCTTGCCGTTGCTCGCCTTGCTGACAACCCGCTCTGGCAGGTTTTACCCGCTGTGCGGGCCGGCAGGGTCACCCGCATGCCGGTGGTCTATCCCAGCGGCGGGGTCGTCAGCGCCATCCGGCTCGTGCGCCAGTTGACCACGTCTCTCGCGGAGAATGGCTGAACCATGGCTATCGCGTCGGATCAATATCAACATTCCTCCTCGCAGATTACCCTGCCAGTCGTTACACTTGCCGCGATTGCAGCGGCCTGCGGCCTGCTCGTGGCCAATGCCGGGGGTATCGCCTTTCTACATCGTGCGCTCGGACAAGGTTCATCCGGCGATCTACAAGCCGTACTGGTCTCATACGGACTGCTTCCTCGCTTTGCCATTGGCGTGATTGCGGGCCTGTCACTTGGACTGAGCGGAGCGCTATTCCAACAGATGCTACGCAATCCCCTGGCGGAGCCGGGCACACTCGCGGTATTTTCGGGCGCCAAAGCCGCCCTATTCGTGACAGTTCTTTGGATGCCTCAGGCGCTTGTCTGGGGACATGAGCCAATTATCGGGATCGGGGGCCTTCTCGCACTGGCCACCGTCTTTATCCTTGCCGCGAAATCGAAGTTCCAGCCGCTGCGCGTGATCCTGATAGGTCTCATGCTATCCCTGGGTCTCGAGGCATTCAGCGGCGCGGCTTTCCTTGTCCATTTCGAGGAACTCGGCGACCTTCTATCCTGGCAAACGGGGTCCCTCGTTCAGACGAACTGGAGCAACGTGACGATCCTGTTGCCGATCCTGCTAGTGGCGACAATCATCGCCTTGCTAATGACGCGGCCGATCACAAGCCTGGATCTCGGCGACGACAGTGCAAAAAGCGCCGGCGTTCCGGTCTACACTATTCGCCTCATTGGCCTGCTTGTTGCTGCGTGTTTGAGTGCGGCAGTTGCCGCGGCGGTCGGACCGATCGGTTTCGTCGGTCTTGTTGGCCCTGCTATCGCGAGCCGTCTTGGCGCGCGAGGTTATCAGCAGCGTATCGTGTTTGGGGCGCTGCTGTCTGCCGCCCTGCTATCGCTCGTCGATCAGGCTATATTGTCCATGGCTGGCGGTCTCGACATACCGGCCGGGTCCGCAATGGCACTCCTCGGTGCACCGATCCTGATATGGCTCGTCCGGCGGGCCAGCCTGCAGGACCGCGTCCAGCCGCCTCAGGACATGTTCGCCGCGGGGCCGGTCCGCATGATCGAAACTAGAGTATGGGTTTTCGGAGCGGCCTTGGCGCTCAGCATCGCTTGCGTGTTGGCGCTGACGCTGGGGCGGCTCGCTGACGGATGGCATTTGGCGTCACCCGAGCAGCTCATATCCGTGTGGCAGTGGCGCTTCCCACGGGTGATTGCCGCGGGAGCTGGGGGCGCGATGCTGGCGATTGCCGGTTGTCTGCTCCAAAGAATGACCGGAAATCCTTTGGCCAGCCCGGAAATTCTAGGTCTGTCCTCGGGTGGTGCCCTGTTTTTGATGCTTGCGATCTTTTTCGTACCTGGTCTCGACCGCAGCGGAATGATGGTTTTGTCTGGCCTTGGCTCGCTTATAGTGCTCGCGCTCCTCATCTGGTCCGGCCGCCGTTCTGCTTTCAGTTCCGAGCGAATGCTGCTTGCAGGTATAGCGCTTGCAGCGCTTACCGGCGCACTCACCTCTCTGATGGCACTTTTCGGCGACATGCGCATTCAGCGCCTGCTTGGCTGGATGGCTGGATCAACTTACTCGGTCAGCGAGCGCGATGCCTGGATCGCCCTTATCATCGCTGCTGTGTCGCTCGCGACAGTGCCGTTGCTGGCCCGCTGGCTGAGCATCCTTCCTCTTGGCACGGATCCCTCCCGCTCACTCGGGCTTGGGATCGCAAAAAGCCGCCTCATCCTCATGATTGTGATCGCTGCAATAACTGGCGCCGCCACATTGCTCGTTGGTCCTTTGAGCTTCGCCGGACTGATCGCACCGCACATCGCCCGAAGCATCGGCCTCTATCGCCCTATGTCCCAAGCATATGGTGCGGCGATCATTGGCGCGACTTGTATGGTCCTTGCCGATTGGATTGGCCGCACCATCGCTTTCCCTTGGCAGATCCCCGCCGGGACGGTGGCGACTCTACT
Organism: Agrobacterium sp. Ap1; assembly: GCF_017313375.1. Taxonomy (NCBI): domain Bacteria; kingdom Pseudomonadati; phylum Pseudomonadota; class Alphaproteobacteria; order Hyphomicrobiales; family Rhizobiaceae; genus Agrobacterium; species Agrobacterium sp. Ap1. The sequence continues at coordinate 16,504 of NZ_JAFLMY010000037.1, read as the reverse complement.
GGGCAGCTTATATTTTCTCATGTTGGGCTTGAGGCATGATCGCCGAATATAGCCAATTGTTCTCCGGAGCCCTTACGGAAACGGGCGACCGTCTCTGTCTGCATGATGGCAGGGACGGTATCATTGCCTGCAAGCTTTTGCTCGATGACCGGCGGATGGCGGAAATCCTCGAGACGTTCTCGGGAAACTATGTGGAACCAGATCCACGAGCGGTGGCTTCGCAGTGGTCAAAACAGTATTTTTCACATCTCCTCATGCCGACGCTTGCTATCAACCTCGTGCTAGATCGGGCACTGCCCGTTCGACTGGATGAGGTTGGTGTTGCTCTCATGGACGATGCACGACCGAAGAGCTTCTTTTTCGATCACGCCGGCAGCCCGATAGACGCGGCAGATTTCTCAGACCGTTTCGGTAATTTGATCGATGGCCATGTCGCGCCTCTGGTCGCGAGTATCTCCAAAGCGAGTACGCTGCCGCAAAAGGTTCTGTGGGCAAACGTCGGAAACATTGTCGAAAATGTCGTCGGCCACTGTGCTCGGTTGGCAGGAGAGACGCCCAGTGTGCGGCACGGGCGGGAGATGCTCGCAAGCAGGCTCTGGAACGATGGGAGGCGGAACCTACTCTTTGAGCCGATACGCTACGAGCGCGCCAACGGGCAACAAATCCGAAAACGAAAAGTCTGCTGCCTGAGATATCTCAGCGCGTCCCTGAAACTCTGCGGAACCTGCCCTTTGGAAGAAGTCCCTCCGCGAAAACCGATGCGGGACACATCGCAAAAACAACATGTATGAACGAGGCCAGCTCATGCCGCAACAAGTCTTAAAACCTGCTATTTCTGACGCGACGGACGCTCTGTTCGAGCTCGAAAATGTGACTTTCGCCGTCTCCGATCGCGTCCTTCTGCAGCCGCTGACTATGAAGGTTCCCGCCGGCAGTTTTGTCGGACTGATCGGACATAACGGCTCCGGGAAATCGACACTTCTCAAGCTTTTGGCGCGGCACCAGGCGGCCTCAGGAGGAAGCATCCGGTTTGAGGGTAAAACACTCGGCGAATGGGCAGACAGGCCCTACGCCCGCAAAGTTGCCTATCTTCCGCAACAGATACCTGTCACAGCCGGCATGCGTGTCCGTGAACTTGTAAGGCTGGGTCGTTACCCCTGGCATGGTGCGCTCGGCCGTTTCAGTCAGGCTGATGGCCAGAAGGTTGAGGACGCAATGCATCTGACGGACGTCATTAATTTGGCGGACCGCCTGGTCGATACCCTTTCCGGCGGAGAGCGTCAGCGCGCATGGTTGGCGATGCTTGTTGCCCAGGACGCTGAGTGCCTGTTACTCGACGAACCAATATCAGCACTCGATGTGGCTCACCAGGTAGAAATGCTTGCCTTGATTCATCGCCTTTCGAATGATCGAGGCATGGGCGTCATCGCAGTCCTGCACGACGTCAACATGGCCGCACGTTTCTGCGACAAAATTGTCGCCCTGCATACCGGCAGGATGATTGCGCGTGGCACCCCGGCGGACATCATGACCCCTGACTGCCTACGATTGGTGTACGGGATTGAAATGGGAATAATGTCCCATCCCGACACCCATCAGCCTATCAGTTTCGTCCGCTGAATGGACTCGTGAGCGGCGACTACGGCCAAAACGTTTGGCATAGAGGTCAGAGCGGATGTAACGCTTCTACGCCTTGATGGGAAATCGAACCGAGGGCACCGCCGCTGACTTGACGTGTTTTTGCGGCAGTTAGCCATGACGCACATCGTTTTTATGGCACTTTAGTTACGAGCGATACGTCCCAGACTCGGCAAATAACAGAAAGGCGCACGACGTTCGGCGGCTGTTTCAGCCATGAGGCATGCGTTGAAACTCGCAATCCCCCGCCCTGCAGCTATCCGCGCGAGAGTTCATCAACTTGCGCCTGCGTCAGCGACGACACCTTGAGGCCTCTGACCAACAGGTAGAGCTTCGCAGTCTCTTCCAACTCTTCAGCTGCGTATTGCGCCTCCAGCAATGATTTACCGGAAACAACCGGGCCGTGATTGGCAAGGAGCACGGCACGCGCATGACTGATCTTGAGTTGGACGGCCGCTGCCAGCCTCACATCACCCGGCGGGAAATAATCGACAATCGGAAGCCTTCCGACACGCATGACATAATAGGCGGTAAGCGGCGGAAGAGCGTCGGCGCGATTGATTTCCGGCAGGATGCTGAGTGCAACCGCATGTGTTGAATGAAGATGTACGACGGCGTTGGCAGCCCTGCGGTTGCAGTAAACGCACTGGTGCAGAAATGCTTCTTTTGTCGGTTTGTCGCCTTCGAGATGAACGCCTTCCGCAGAAAATCTAGAGATGCGGTTGGCATCAAGCGTTCCCAACGATGCGTTCGTCGGGGTCATGAGAACCTCCCCGGACGATAGCCGGACGCTGATGTTTCCGGTCGAGCCCGGAGAAAGACCACGATCGAAAAGCGATCTGCCAACCGATGCAATCTCGTCCCGGACTTTCGTCTCTTCAGATATGATGGCGATCACCGGCACATTCTCCTGGCTTTTTCAAAGAAGTCCGGCGCGCCGAAATTTCCCGACTTCAAGGCAAGCGCCGGTCCTCCAGCGTCTGTCGCTCTCGTCCACGGCACACCCGGATCAATCTCGGGCCCGATCTCCAGGGCATTGACAGACAGAGCTGCGGAAACCGCGCCTGACGTTTCTCCACCGGCCACGATAAATCTGCTGAAACCAATAGTGCGCAAGGTGGCTGCCAGTTCACCGAGGAAGTCTTCGACCAATGCCCCGGCCTCGTCACGGCCCAACACCTCCTTGGCCTTGAGAACATCCGCAGGATCGGAACTGGAGTAGATGACGGGTGGCCAACCCTGCGATGCCTCTGCCCATTCCGCAACAGAAGCCACGTCAAGTGTGCCAGAAGCGATTGCGATCGGATCGATTTTGGTTGCTGGATAGCCAAGCCCGATAACGTGGTTCACCTGGTCTCGGGTCGCAACCGAGCAGGAGCCGGCAAGAACCACCGTTCGGCCTTGCGGCCAAACGAATTCTGCATTTCTGCGTTCGCCCTGAATTGCTGCAGCATGGTTACGAGCAAGCGCTCCACCAATCCCGGCGGCGCCCGTCACCAGCATTCTGTCACTGCAGGCTTTGCCAATTGCGTTCAGATCCTCCGCTGTCGCTGCATCGGCAATCAAGATGCGGAGGTTCTGTTTCGCCGCTTCCCTTATCCGTGCCGCCACCCTCTCCTGCCCCGCTCGGACATCGGCAGTCGCGAGGAGGCCAACAGAAAAGGCCGTCTGCCTCTGCAGTACCCTGATGAGGTCAGAATCCGTCATCGGGGTGAGAGGATGATCTCTCATCGAACTCTCGGACAATAACTTGTCCCCGACAAACAGATGTCCTTGAAACACCGTTCGGCCATTTTCCGGGAAGGTTGGGCAGGCGATCGTGATGGTCTCTCCCAACTCCTCAAGCAGCGCTTCGATAACCGGCCCGATATTGCCGGCGTCCGTCGAGTCAAAAGTGGAGCAGTATTTAAAAACGACTTGTTGGACGTCGCGAGTTCGCAGCCATGTCACGGCACGCCTTGACAGCGAGACGGCTTCGGAAGCCGGGATCGTCCTCGACTTCAAGGCGATGACGAAGGCATCCGCGTTCTGCTCGAAAGCGCCATCGTCTGGAATTCCATTGACCTGCACAGTGCGCAAGCCCTCTCGGGCGAATGCGAGTGCAATGTCAGTTGCTCCTGTCAAATCATCGGCAATTGCGCCTAACAGCATTGTTATCTCCTCAACGTGGGTTAGCCAGCGAGCGCTTCCCGCATCGCTAGCACCGACGCCTCGGGTGCGCTCAAGACCGGAATGGCTGTTTGTGAACGCAGATGGTCCGCAGCACGAGACGTGGAAAAATGCGCGAGCATGATTGCGTCAAAACGGGAAAGACTGGCGCCTTTCTCGGCAACCAGCCGATTATGCGTTTCCGCATCGCCGCTTCTCAAAGCGGCCATCGCGTCTGGTAGTACAAAGCTTTCAAGAACCGCAGCCGAGCCTTGTGCCCTCGCCTGTTCGGCGAACTCCTGCTCCATCGTTACCACCGCCGGTGCGAAGGTCGCGATCATCGCGATCCGTTGCCCTTGCCTGATGGCTGCATCAAACATCGGTGCATTCGGCTTCAATACCGGAATTGAGATCTCCGACGCCGCCTGCTCGATTGCAGGGCCGAAAGCTGAGCAAGTAATCAGGATGCCATCCGCCGAGAGGCTGGCACCATAGTGGCACAATGAAACGAACCGGCTTTGCAGATCAGGCCTCAATTCATCAGCCTTTGCCCGATCGATTGTGAGTGCGTCATCAAGCAGGTTTACGGCTTCAGCCTCTGGCCATAGCTTGCGAAACGCTGCATGGATTGGGTCAATGGCGACCATTGTCGCGTGGAGCAACACGATTCGAGAGCGTTGAGCCATCACATGGATTCCCCGTAGTTTCGCATCCAACCGAAGCTCTCTTCGGTAGACGTCGATGGATGATATTCGCAACCCACATGGCCGCCGTAGCCGACATCGTTAAGAACCTGGAACACCCTTGCAAAATCAACGATTGAAGAACCGGGCTCATGTCGCCCGGGATAGTCAGCGATCTGGACATGACCCATCATCGCATGGTGATTTCTGATGAACGCCAGTGGTTCTGTTCCAAGGCTGATTGCATGATAGACGTCCATCAGAAGCTTAACATTGGATCGACTTGTCGCTTTGATGGCTTCGATTGCTATGTCAGGGTCGGCAATGAAATAATTCGCAATCGATCCCGGCCCTATGGGTTCGACGATGACGTCGATATCGTAAGCCCTTGCGGCATCCGCCGTATATGCCAGGTTCTCCAGATATTCAGCCCACAGGACAGATCTTGTTGCCCCCGCAGGCACGACTCCAGCCATCGCATGCACCATCTTGCATCCAATTTCGCTGGCATAATCCAGAGTTGGAGCTATGTTTTCCCGAAACTGGGCGCGCTTCTCAGGAAGCGACGCAAAGCCCTTTTCCCCTTTAGAGGCGTCGCCTGCCGGAAAGCCGGTCTGCACATAATGAAGACCGGCATCGTCCAGATATTTTCGGACAGTCGCCGCTGGCGTTTCGAACGGGCTCGGATGCTCCACGGCTGTAAAGCCACGTTTACGGGCGGCAGCGAACCGTGCACCAAATGGCAACTCGCCGAATAGAAACCCGATGTGGGCACTGAACCGCAGGGCCCAGGGATTATCCTCGCTCATGCTCTGTCTCCCTTGCGAAGTAAGCGAGTTTGGCCGGCGACAGGCCGGCCAAACGTCTCATGCATGGGCGGCAACGATGCTCTTGAGGTCATCGATGATCGCAACGTGGTCGGCGACCGGCAGCCTGTCGATGGTCATCTGCAACTGACCGAGCCGGTCGACACGGCTGTCGTCGATCGCCTGTCCTATATTGACGGCCGCCTCAAGGACCTCGGTCTCGAACGTGCCATTGAAGTGTTTCAGCAGTTGAGGACCAATATCTTTCCGGATAGCGGAGAGAGCCGCCAGAAGACCATAAGCTCCCCAGTTCGCGACGCCTGACACGATCAGGAAATCCGAACCGGTCTTGGCGGCAATGAGCGAACCGTTGGGGATGTCCTTCTCGACGATATCGAGGGGAAGGACGCCCATGCCGATTTCATTGCCGCCGTCACCGATACCGATCGTCTTCCATGGCGCCTGCCACCCGTGATCTTCGAAAAGATAGTCCAAAGGTGCGGTATCGCCAGAGATATCCCAACCGTGTTCGCGGTGCGGCTTTCCATCGGAGCCCAGCGAGCAACGCTCGATGGCGATAAGGTGTGTAAGCGGCGTCTCGGATTGCTCAATGTTCTTGCGAAGATTGCGCACAGCGGTCGCATCAACGGAAACCACCTCCAGTCCGACCTCGTGGGGTAGCACTTTCGTGACCGCCCAAACCGCCTTCGCACATGGTGCGTCGGTGATCACTGTCACCTTGATTCCGGCCTCGGTGAGCCCTGCAGCGAGTTGGGCCATCCCATTCAGGCCGTCCGTCTCGGGAGATGGCGGTTCCGCATGCCGAACGAAGAAGCCACAAATGATCCCCACATGCGGAGCGGGATGCTCACCAATCGACCTGGCTGCCTTCTCAATATTACCGTTGGCGAATGCGACCAGTCGCGAGATATCGCGACGGACCATGCGGCCAACAGATGCTTCCACTGCTTCAAAAACCGACGACATGGAACCTCCATTTGCATTAATATATCTCACATATATTATCATGCAATAAGCTCGTCAATCTTTGAAGTGCAAAAAACGACAGGGTCTCCACCTCGACAAATTGCCCGCAAAACTGCATGTTCGCGATCAGACTTGCAAAACACGCCGCAAAGGCGGTCGAGCGTTGGATACTTGGGATATTTTTTAAAGGTGCACCCGTGACTCAGAATGAAGAAGTGAAGCTCGCATCACAAACAGATGCCGCTCTCGATCTTATTCGATCGCATATCATTGATATGGGACTGGAGCCTGGAAGCAGGATCGACGAGCGAATTCTCGTGGATCGGTTTCAGCTCGGCCGCACACCGGCGAGAGAGGCGATCAATCGCCTGGTGGCTGAAGGCTTCGTCAAAATCATGCCGCAGCGGGGTGGAACCTATGTCCGCAAGCTCGATATGGACGAGATGGGCGAGGTCATCGTAGCGCATCAGCTCGCCGAATCCGTAGCCGGGCAGATGTGCAAACTTGACGATCCAACGCTTCTGCCAGACCTTCGGGCCATTCAGCGCCGTTATACAGAAAGCGTTAAAAACAGGGAGTTCCTAGCGATTACGCAGCTCAATCAGGAATTTCATCTGCGCATTCACAAAACCATTGGCAACGGCCTGTTTTACGACTTCGCAGAAAGCACTCACCGACACGTCCGCAGGCTGAACGTCTACATCTACAAAGCAGAGGTTGCCGATCCGGACTATCAATCCGGGCAGTTTGCCGCCAACCTCGACCAACACAACCAGATCATCGAAGCTATAGAAAGACGCGACAGGGCCGAGCTGATAACATTCCTGCCGGAACACGCTCGTTACACCCAGCGCCGCCTTCTCCGACTGCTTGAGAACAAGACGGTGGGCTCTCTCACCCTTGATGTCGAAGACATAGAGTAAGCGTACGCCTCCACAAACTGTGCTTACACACGTCAGATATGGCTCCTTCGATAGTCTCCTCGGGGCCATATATATTTTGTATCAGGCGGCGGTGAGAAGGACCTGTCCTTTGACTGCATTGCGCCGAAAAAAGCAGCATAGAGTGTTTATTTCATGGGCCTTGTGCGCATTCTGACGCCAATTTGGTCACAAAACCAATCTGCTGAAAATACATTCTTGACAGTATAATATACGTGATGGATATTTGCTCATCAGCCAACCCAAACCGGCGCTCTATTGGAGGGGACAGTGGCAATTTCTAAAATCAGATTGATGAGCACCCTTGGCGTCCTCGCTCCCCTCCGGGAGAGGATTCTTCCCGAGTACGAACGAAGCCGAGGCATCTCTCTCGACGTCATGTTCAACCCTACAAACGTCCTGGCTGATCGCGTTGACGCTGGAGAACGGTTCGACGTTATCATCGCTATATCTGACATGGTGAGAGGGTTAGCCAACAAAGGCATCCTTTCGGTGCGAAGTATTTGCGATCTCGCCTCAACGACGGTCGGCTTGGCGAAGGCCGCCGGCTCGCCGGGCGTTACCATCAACTCAGAGCAGGAGTTCATCTCCTGCATGCTCTCCGCAAGATCGATCGTCTTTTCCCAAACAGGCGCCAGCGGTGTTTTCTTCCGCACCTTGATCGAACGGCTCGGCATTGCCGAACAGGTGCTCGCAAAAGCCAAGATTATCCCGCAAGGCCTGACGGCCGAGCATATTCTTACGGGTGAGGTTGAATTCGCTGTTCAGCAAATGAGCGAACTGCTTGCCGTGTCCGGCGTAGACGTCATCGGGCCTTTTCCGGCTGAGCTCAATCATACAACGATCTTCACGGCCTCAGCCTTTGCTGAGCAGGAAGACTCTGAAGTTGTCGCCGATTTCCTTGAGTTCATAACAAGCAATTTCGCTCGGAAATCATATCTGGCCGGGGGTCTTGATGTGCCCGGGGGCGTCGTTGGCGCAGGAGCAGTTTAATGGGAGAACTCGACTTTTCGTTTCTCAACGAGTACATGGGCCAGATACTCGGCGGCATCGTTTCAACGTTGCTGATGACGGTCCTCGCACTCATCCCCGGAGCAATTCTCGGCGTCGTCTGCGCGTTGGCGCGGGTCCATGGTTCACGTAATGCTGATCGAATTGCCGGCTTTTACGTCGAGATTATCCGCAACACGCCGTCTCTGATTCAGGCATTCTGGCTGTTTTTTGGTCTCGCGTCGCTTGGTATCCGTCTGAGCCCATTCACAGCGGCAGTCATCGCGTTGATCGTGAACTTCGGAGCTTATACCGGTGAGATCATCCGAGCCGGCCTCGAAGCAACTCCAAAGGGACAGATCGAAGCTGCGGACTGTCTTGCTCTGTCCCCCCTGCAGCGCATCCTTTACATCGAGCTGCCGCAGGCTTTCGAGCGCGTCTATCCGGCGCTGGTTGGACAGTCCATCCTGATGATGCTTTCGACCGCGATCATGTACCAGATCTCCGCCCAGGAATTGACCGGTGTTGCCTGGCTCATCCAGTCGTTCACGTTTCGTAGCTTCGAAATCTATCTCGTCGTCGCGGTCATCTACATCATCATAACGGCGCTGATGCGCGGCCTTCTCAACGGCGCAGGCCTTCTCGCATTTGCCCGCCTGAGAAGGCTTCGGACACCATTGTGAGGACGCCATGCTCGGTTTGACCATACAACAATACGGCGCGCTCCTGAATGGCGCAGGGTGGACCATTGTCCTTTCATTGCTCGGCTTTCTGGGCGGCACCATTCTAGGCTTTCCGCTGGCGCTGCTATTGATCTCAAAGTCAACGTTCTCCCGTTTGATCTCATCGATTGTCATCATCATCGTGCAAGGCATTCCCCTTCCTATCTTGATGTTTGCAGTCTATTTCGGCGCTGGTTTGACAGGGTATGACCCTGCAACACTGACAGCCGCGGGGCTTTCCATGGCGATCTACTCTGCAGCGTTTCTCGCGGAAATCTGGAAAGGAAGCCTGCGGGCTGTGCCGAGCACGCAGTGGGAGGCCGCCGACTGCCTCGCTTTGACCAAGACGGATATCCTCTTCCGCATCATAATACCCCAGGCCATACGCATCGCCACACCTCCGACCATCGGCTTCTTCGTTCAGGTCGTGAAGAATACCTCCTATGCAATCGTGCTGGCTTTCGCGGAGCTCACCTACACGGCTCGCGTGGTTAACAATACGAGCAATGAACCCTTTGTGATCTTCACAATTGCGGGAGTGATCTACTTCGTCATCTGCTTCCCGCTTTCGATCCTCAGCCGGCGCCTTGAACGGGTGACCGGGAAATACAGAAAGGCGTCTTCGTGATGGCTGCCGCAATCGTATCCTTCAAGGAAGTTCACAAGAAATTTGGCGATCTTGAAGTGCTGAAAGGCATTTCGCTCGATATCGATGAAGGCAAGGTCGTCGCAATCCTCGGGCGATCAGGCTCAGGAAAGAGCACCGCCTTGCGCTGCATCAACGGCCTCGAAAAGATCAATGGCGGAGCGCTTTCGGTCTGTGGCTTTGAGATCGATGACAAACAGATTGATCTTCGCAAGCTGCGGCAGGACGTCGGGATCGTCTTCCAGAGCTACAATCTTTTCCCGCATCTGACCGTCGCCGAGAATGTTACAATTGCGCCCCGTCGTGTCCTTGGCGTTCCCAAGTACAAATGCCGCGAATTGGCAGAAGAGGTTCTGTCGAAAGTCGGCCTCGGCGAAAAGATCGACAACTATCCGGAGCAGCTTTCCGGTGGCCAGCAGCAGCGTGTCGCCATTGCGCGATCACTCGCGATGCGACCCCGCGTGCTGTTGCTCGACGAGGTCACGTCCGCCCTTGACCCTGAGCTAACAGGTGAGGTGCTTCGCGTTATCGAGAACCTCGCAAAAGAAAAAATGACGATGATCCTCGTCACGCACGAAATGGCATTTGCCCGCAAGGTCGCAGACCAGATCGTGTTCATGCATCACGGCAAGATTTGGGAGGTGGGAGATCGCTCGCTTCTCGATTTGCCCCAGACGCCCGAACTCAAGCAGTTCGTTGCCAGCGGTCTCTGATCGCGAAACCAACCACTAATCACAACAAAAAGGAGAACAGCATGCTCAGCTCGCATTTCGCTATCGGAATTTTGACCGCCGTAATGACTGCGGCAACCGCTTTTTCGGCTTCGGCCGCAAGTCTCGAAGAGATCAAAAGCCGCGGCAGCATCATCGTCGGCATCGACTTCTCGCACCCTCCCTTCGCCGGTGTGAATGCAAAAAATGAGCAGGAAGGTTCGGATCTCGAAACGGCACAGCTCCTCGCGAAGGATCTCGGCGTGAAACTGGAGACAGTCAACGTTTCAGGACCGAACCGAATTCCGTTCCTCCTCAGCAACAAGGTCGACATCGTCGTCGCCGCGATCTCCATTACCAAGGATCGCCTCAAGGTGATCGACATCTCTACACCCTATGGTGTTGTGCCGCTTAACATTTCCGCGCCGAAGGAGGAGAATGTCAAAGGGCCGGCGGACCTCGCCGGCAAATCGGTTGCGGTCGCCAGCGGCGTGACAGCCGACATCGAACTTGTACGTTCGACGAAGGACGTTCCCGGTGTTGAGATCGTGCGCTATGCGGACGAGTCCACCACCCGGACGGCAATCCTTACCGGCCAGCAGAAATATCTGGCGTCCACATTGTCGGACCTTGGCGAAATCAAGAAGCAGAAGGCCGATCTCGACCTGGAGCTCAAGTTCACGCTCAAGACCTACCCGATGGGTATCGGCATCAAAAAAAACTCACCTGAGCTCTTGGATTGGACCAACAAATGGGTTGAAGCCAATGTCCGGAACGGCAAGCTGAACGACATATTTGTGAAGTGGTTCGGTCAGCCTCTCCCCGCCGATATGAAAAGCCTCGATATCAACTAACCCCCAAAGGAGGCTCGCAGATGAGCAATCAAGTCACGAGCCACCAACCCAGCACACGGGTCACACCCGTGGTCGTTCACAACGGAGTTGCCCACGTTAGTGGGCAACTGCCACGAGAGAATGGCGTCCTGGCGTTGCGTGGAAAAGTCGGAGCCGAGGTCAGTGTTGTGCAAGCGCAGTCAGCCGCTGCCCTGTCAATCAATGCCTGCCTGGAACAGCTCCGGAATGCGATCGGTCCAGAAGGACGAATAGAGCGCATCATCAAGATCACAGGATTTGTTGCGTCAGCACCGGGTTTTAACCAGCAAGGAGCGGTCATCGATGCCGCTTCCGATATTCTGCTGGGCCAGTTCGGCCCAAGCGGGGCCCATGCAAGAAGCGCCGTGGGCGTCGCCGAACTTCCTCACGGTGCGCCGGTGGAAATCGAAATGATCGCGGCTGTCACGATCTGACCAGCGACCGGTAACCCCAAATTGGAAAACAAGCATGCGTAAGGGAGAACACCCATGACAGCTTACCTGAACCAGAACGGTCAGAAACTTCCGCCGAGGTTCGTGAACTCAGACGGCATCCGTTTTCACCATCTGCGCACCGGTACAGGCCCGACCGTGGTATTGATCGCTGGATTTCCGCAGAGCGTTTATGCGTGGCGGCGGGTCATCCCGCTCCTCGCGAAGGATTTCGATGTGATCGCTCTGGACCTTCCGGGCCAAGGTGACTCTGACAAGCCGATCGGCGGTTATGACACGGCAACCACAGCCAAAAGGGTCAACGCCTTCCTCAAGACGATTGGCGTAGGGCGTCACTTCCTCGTCGGACACGATGTCGGATCCTGGGTCGCCTATCCATACGCGCACGAGTTTGGCAGCGATCTGGAGGGTATTGTCTTCCTTGATGCAAACATCCCCGGGGTGACATTGCAGCCCTACATCAATGTCGCCGACCCGGACTACTGGCGGAACTGGCACTTCCTGTTCAATATCATTGAGGACCTTCCGGAGGCGCTGTTGAAAGACAGGGAACGGATCCTCATTGAGTGGTTTTTCAACAAGAAGACAGCCAACGCAATGGCGACCTTCAGCAAGGACGATATCGACGAGTATGTGCGCGCCTACAGCAGCCTTGGCGGCATGCGAGGCATGCTCGGTTACTATCGAGCCGTCATCCAGGACATGGAATACAACAAACGGCTATTCGAGACAAAAATCTCTGTGCCGGTCCTCGCGCTGGGTGGGGATGTCGGGAGCGCTCCGGGAATATTCGAGGCTATGAAACCGCTTGCCGAGAACATCCAAGGGGGCGTGATCGCCAATAGTGGGCACTATATTCCCGAGGAACAACCGGAAGCACTCGTGTCTGCGTTGAAGGCATTTTTCTCGAGCATACAGGCTCGCTAATGTCTTCCCTGAGGTTGGGGGGCTACTGCTGGACAATTTGAAATTGCTCTTGAGCAGCAATAGCCCCCACCTCCCAAATGCTGCACATCATCACTCGACGTCTGGATCGACACGAACCTGCAACAAGGCTTCGGTCGGTATATACACGATCATCGTAAGGTTGGTGGATCCCTCAACTGTCAATGCGACATGTCGATAAGTCTGAGGACCGTGAACAGGATGGCGGATCATTTTCAGGCCCTCGCCAATCGGAAGGACTTCCTGTCGCTCCCACATTTGCCGAAATTCAACGCTCTGCGACTTGAGATCCGCCACTAGTGCTTCAAACATCGGATCTTCGTTTGCGCGGGCATAATCCAGGCGAAATTTGGCGACGGTTCGACGTGCATCGCCCTCCCAATCGAGCATCGACTGTCGCATGTCCGGTGACGTGAATACCAGTTGCAAAAGATTGACGTGACCAAGGTCCGAATTGGTAAAGTCAGGGAATATCTCCCCCGCTAACGGGTTCCACGCCACGACATCCCACCTGTTGTTCTTAATATAGGCGGGGTGCGGGAGCGTATTCAGCAAGGCAGTAACGGTTTCAGGAATACCCTGCGGAGGCTGACTGATTGCGGGGGGAAGCCGATGCTGCGCCAGCATGAAAAGATGACTGCGCTCCGCTGAGGAGAGCCGAAAGGCACGAGAGATCCTCTCAAGGAAATCTGACGAAACGCTGATGTCTCTTCCCTGCTCGAACCACGTGTACCAGGTTACACCTACCCCTGCCAGATACGCCACTTCCTCACGCCTTAAACCGGGCGTTCGTCGCCTTGGCGACGTAGGTAAGCCCACGTCGGCCGGCTTGCTTCTCGACCGAAGGCTTCGGACGAATCCAGCCAGTGCAAGCCTATGGTCGACGCGATCCAACTTCCCCACCTGTCACCTTGGTAATAGGATAAAATGCTATCTGGTACATATATAACCATCACATATCCTATCTCAGTCAACATTCAAAGGATGCAAGATGAGCAGGATTGCCGGCAAAGTGGTGGTTATAACAGGAGCGAGCAGCGGAATTGGCGCGGCGACGGCGCGATATTTGGCTAAGAAAGGAGCAAAGGTCGTTGCAGCCGCCAGGCGAAAAGACGAACTTGAAGCCTTGGTCGCCGAACTAATTGAAAATGGCGGTCAGGCGCTAGTCGTCCAGGCAGATGTTTCTCGTCGCGACGACGTATCCCGACTGGTCGACCGCGCCAGAGCCCATTACGGCGCTGTCGATGTTTTTATCAACAATGCTGGCATTGGCCCAATCTCTCCGCTTGATGAACTGCGCGTAGATGAATGGGAACGCATGGTCGATGTGAACGTCAAGGGCGTCCTGTTCGGGATCGCGGCCTCACTCCCCGTCTTTCGTGCGCAGCGCTCTGGCCATTTCATTGCGGTCGCGTCGACTGCGGGTATGAAAACCGTCCCAACGCAGTCAGTGTATTCCGGGACGAAATTTGCAGTTAGAGCAATTTGTGAAGGCTTTAGGCAGGAAGCCGGTCCCGACTTGAGAGTTACGGTAATTTCACCGGGGGCGGTCAACACTCCGTTCGTTGAAGGTATAGCCAACCTGGACGTTCGGGCGAGATATATCGGCTTGAGAGATGATATGGCGATAGACCCCTCAGCCATAGCCCGTGCTATTGGATTTGCCATCGAGCAACCAGGCGACGTTGACGTCGGCGAGATAGTCGTTCGGCCCACCGCACAGAGTTAGCAAACTAAACCTCTCAGTTAATCGACGCGTTTGCTCGTACAAGGCCTAACTCCGGCGACCATGCTGTCGCCGGAACGCGCCGACACCGCGAAGTTGTGCGGCATGAATGATATTGCGCTTGCAATTGATTGCTACCTAGTTAGCCAAAAAAATTGCCCGCGGGCAGCCTATGTCTCGCCTTGAACACGGTCGAGCATCCATTCGGAACCATCAAGGCGTGGACGGGCGCAACTCATTTCCAGATGCGCAGACTGAAAAACGTCAGGACAGAAATGGCGTTGCACGTGCTGGCCTACAATATCAAACGGATGATCAACATGATTGGCGCAAAAGCGCTCATCAGAGCCATCGCCGCTTGAAGTGCAGGCCAAACGTCATTTTTGGCCCGAAAAGCCGCCAAACTAAACGATCAGGACCACCTCCGACGCCTTCCAGCAACGGAAAAACGTAAAATCTTAGCCAATGCCACCAGACCAAACTCGATTACGAAACGCCATGGGATGCGCTGGTGTTTTCACACAGCCTCGGCCCATTGCGGTCATTCGCCGTGGAACAAATAGTTGCAAGGCGTCGCAAATTTTGGTTGCGAAAGGCTGACATTCGCAACAGAAACTTCCCTTAGGATTTGGCTGGTGGCCACTTATCGCAAAATTAAGAAAGATGCGACGAAAGCGGGATTAAGCGATTTTTGCCGACGCGCCGCTCACGAAAACGGGGCTTCCCGCAGGATAATCGTAGCGTACGACGATACGGGAAGGCCGCCCCATGTCGGCTCCCTGCAAGATGGTCAGCTCGCCCCGCGCTAGATTACCCTTATCGCGGAGCATCCCCGCCAGAGCCGCCGCCGCCGCGCCAGTCGCCGGGTCTTCGATCACACCACCCGAGGCAAAAGCGTTCCTCGCATGGAACAATCCTTCGGCTTCACGCCAGACAAATGCCACGGTGACAAGGCTGTGGCGACGCATGAATGTGCGGCCTTCCTCCAGATTGTAGTCCATCGCGCTCAACCGCTCGCGGCTGTCCAGCGCAAGGAACAGATGCTCGGCTCCGGCGCTCATGAGCCTTGGCGGTAGGTTCCTGTCCAGATGGTTGCCGTGGTAGCCAAAGAGAGCAAGGGCTTCCTCAACGAGTGCGTCCGGGGCGGGTGCGTTGCGGCTCGGCAAAGAGCGAAGGGTAGAATGCCCCATCCCGTCTTTCATGCTTGCTTCGACCTCGATATCTCCGCCCGACAAGGAAAGCTGATAGCGACCGGCTCCCCTTTCCTCCGCCAAAACTGCCCCGAGGGCTACAGTCGCATGTCCGCAAAATGGAACCTCGCTTTCGGGCGAAAAATAGCGTGTCTGCCAGCGTTCACCGGATGGTGCCGCAAAAGCCGTCTCGGAATACCCGACCTCAGCCGCGATGCGTTGCATGGTTTCTCGTTCCGGCAGCGTGTCCGCCAAAACCACGCCTGCTGGGTTTCCGCCCGATCCGTTTTCGGTAAACGCTGCAACCTTGTGTATCTGCATCCGGCATCTCCTGATCTCTCGGTGCAGTATATCGGCGTCATGCTTGAAAGTACCGTTCTCTTGTCAGGCAAGTTCCGCGAAGATCATTGAATACGTAAGGCTGATACGGCAATATCCCTTACATGATCAAGCACACCTTAGACGACGTCGACAGGGCCATCATTGACCTGCTGCTGCACGATTCCCGCATAAGTCTGCGAAACATCGGCGCGCAGGTTGGACTGGCCGCCCCGACCGTTCGTGACCGTATTCTTAGGCTGGAAGATGTTGGAGTAATTGAAGGGTTCAGCATACGGTTGAACGCTCGATCCCTTGGCTTCTCCCTTGAAGCTATCCTGCGGGTCGAACCACTACCGGGCAAGCTCCGGGCAGTGGAGAAAGCCCTTCAAGATATGCCAGAGATCGTAGATTGTTCGGTCGTGACGGGCGAGGACTGCTTCGTCGCCCGGCTGCTGTTGCGTGAGGTTGGCGAACTCGACCGGCTTCTCGGCCCGCTCCATGACATGGCCCGAACCAAGACCAGTATCGTGCATCGGCAGCCGGTGCCGCCCCGCCGGCCGCCGATCTAGCTTCAATTGGGTGTCGCAAAAATCCCCATTAACGCAACACCTGTTTTCCTGACTTTTGCGGTGGCCACAATGTCCGGTGTTGGCCGATATCGTTGAAAAACTCGACGGATTATCCGCTAGGATGCTTTCTTGGTCTTTCGGATGCTGAACTATGCTGC
>NZ_JAFLMY010000036.1:0-34420 GCF_017313375.1 Agrobacterium sp. Ap1 | reverse complement strand
TGACGTTGTTGCAAACATCACTTTGGCACATCGCGATGCCGTCGGGAGGGGGCATCCACTCCATCAGTTCTGCGTGGAAACCAACAGCCAGCGTCGCGCGTGCCTGAAAGCAGACATCACCTATCTTGCTTAATGACGTCGTCTGTGCGCTTTTTAGCGGACAGCCCTTCCCGTACGCCTGGTCGCTTGCCTTCGCCGTGCTTCAAGCTGTGACTGCGCCTATTTCGCTACGCGGCATCAAGATGATCATCGCGCGCTACCAAGTTGCGCCGATTAAGCCATCCGTGACCCCAGTCCCGTAGCCCGAGTAGAATGGGCGCGAGGGTTCTGCCTTCCTCGGTTATCGAGTACTCGACTTTGGGCGGGATGACTGCGAACACCTTCCGTGCCACAAGCCCATCGTCCTCAAGCTCTCTAAGCTGCTTGATCAGGAGACGTTGGGAGCAGTCTCCCAGCTCTCGCTTCAGGGCATTGAACCTGAGAGTTCCTTTCAGGAGATGATACAGGATCATGCCCTTCCATTTGCCGCTGATAAGATTGAGCGCCGCATACATCGTGCAGCCGGGCACCTCGTCGTAGTTCCGATCCTTGTTCATTCTGACCTCTTCGACGGTATACTTTTGGACACTATGTGCATTCGATTACCGTATTTTCAATTTCGCTTCCAGTTGCGAAATGCATACCACAAATCACGCGGCTTCACGGCGTGATGAAGATATAAGGAATATGCAGCATGACGAGAGTTGTTCGCTTTCATGAATACGGGGAACCCGATGTTCTCCGGATCGACGATATCGACGTTTCCGCCCCGGCAAATGACGAGGTGCAAATCGCTGTTAAGGCCATCGGTCTCAACCGCGCCGAGGTGATGTTCCGCCGCCACGCATATCTGCAAGAGGCCGAGTTTCCTTCGATGCTCGGTTACGAAGCAGCAGGTACGATCACCGCAATCGGAGGCGCGGTAACGGGTTTCGCCGAAGGCGATGCTGTCAGTGTCATTCCAACCCTCGACATGGCGCGATGGGGCACGTACGGCGAACTCATCAACGTACCCGGCCGTCACGTCGTAAAGCACCCGGAGAACCTGTCGTTCGAACAGGCAGCAGCATCATGGATGCAGTATGTCACAGCCTGGGGTGCGCTCATCGAACAGGCTAAGCTCACGACGAATGAGTTCGTGATCGTATCCGCGGCATCAAGCAGCGTCGGCGTTGCCGCAATACAGATCGCTCGAAGTGTCGGCGCGACGGTGATTGCCACAACGCGGACAGGGTCGAAAGTGGAAGCCCTGATCAAGGCAGGCGCGCATCATGTCATCGCGACGGAAGAAGATGATCTGGCAGCCCGTGTCATGGAAATCACCGGGGGCAAGGGCGCGCGCGTTGTCTTCGATCCCATTGGCGGCCCGGCCATCGCGCAGCTCGCGGACTGCATGGCAGTTGGCGGCATCCTGCTTGAATACGGTGCTCTCAGCCCCGACGAAGGTCCGTTCCCGCAGTTCGCCGTGCTGGGCAAGAGCCTGACATTGAAGGGCTATCTCTACACGGAGATTGTCTCCGACGACGCGATCCTTTCCCGCGCGAAGACCTTCATCAATGACGGGCTGCGCTCTGGGACGCTTGATCCATTGATCTCACGCACCTTTGCCTTCGATGCCATTCAAGAGGCAACCCGCTTCCTGGAAAGCAACGAGCAGATCGGCAAGATCGTTGTGACTGTCTAACCTGCCACAGGCTGTGGCGAAGCAGTCAGCCATAGCCTGTGAAACAACAGAAGGGATACAAGCTCATGAAGATCGGAATTCTTGGCGTCGGCCACATAGGAAAAACACTGGTTCGGACTCTGAGCGAGGCAGGGCATGAAGTGAAGGTCGCAAATTCGCGCGGGCCGGAGACAATCCCTTCCGAGGTGCTGGCCTCTGGCGGCCGAGCAGTCACTGCTGAGAAAGCTGTAAAGGACGCAGATGCGATCATCCTCTCAATCCCGCTGAACCGCATACCGGGCATCGCGCCATTGCTGGCGACCGTTCCGGAAGACACGGTAGTGATCGATACGTCGAACTACTATCCGATGCGCGATGAAAAGATCGCCGAGATCGAAGAGGGGAAGGTTGAAAGCGTCTGGGTCTCCGAGCAGCTAGGCCGTCCCATCGTCAAGGCATGGAACGCAATCGGTTCGGACTCTTTCGCGAGGAAGGGCAAACCAGCAGGTAGCGCCGGGCGAATTGCGATACCTGTTGCGGCTGGCCGTGACCGCGATCGCGAGGTTGGGCTGGCACTCGTAGAGGACTCAGGTCTCGATGCGGTTTATTCCGGCACCATTGCAGAATCGTGGCGGCAGCAGCCCGGCGCCCCCGGCTACTGCACGGACCTTACCCGTGACGAGATGGCCGACGCGCTGGCGAAGGCCGAGAAAGCTCGACTTCCAAAGCGGCGTGATCTTGTTGTCGCGGTCATTCAGGAAAGAGTGGGCGACGCAACAACTAATCCGGACGCGGACTTTGGTGTCCGCCTGAACCGGGCGATCTGTATGTGACGACATGGCTGGCCGCTGTTTAGCCGCCAGCCATTCAGTCTCCAATTTAGCCATGTCGGCTTAGGGGCAAACTCAAACTTCAGCGGAAGGAGTCACGACGTCAGCTTTTCCAGCTGGGCATCGTGAAGCCGACGGTCCGTACCCGGCCGCCCCATAGCGGACATTCCAAATAGACCAGATGCTTGATCTGCTGCATTTATTCGTCGTCTCGCAACCGAATTAATGTCGGGTCGACGGTTCGTATCCGTTGTCTAATCGCCTGCCTCGGGTCAAGTGGATTTTAAACGACGTACTTCGTTGCCGTGTTGGAAGCGCGACATCTTTTCCACTTCTTCGTTTTACATCTCAATATTCCTGCAAACTCGTCCGGTGCTGGGAGCACTGTTGTCTCCGCGGTCGACATGCAATCGCCGCATGATGGGTTTTCGCAGGGCGGGTCTTCCTATGTTCAAGACGCAGTCTCAACGAGCTGCGACGGAATGACCCAACCCACGTCCACAGCGGGGACGCCCAGCATCTCGGTCGGATTGAGACGCTGAGGCAGGTAGGCCGGCGTTTTGCCTATGCAGCAGCGCCAGCCAATGGATTGAACGCTTGCCCGGTCTTGAGCATGCTATGCATGATGACGGCAAGTTTTCGCGAAACAGCAACCGCGGCACGTTTGAAGCCCAGCCGCTCACGCAGCTTCAGCCCCCAGGTTTTAAGACTGCATTCGGTCCTGGCAGTGGTTCTTGTTAAGAGGACGGTTGCCGCCTCGTAGAGTAATCCCCGCAGCCGACCGTCACCCCGTCGCGAGATATGGCCATCGTAATCGATTTCGCCGGACTGATAGCGCCGCGTCGTCAGCCCGAGCCAAGCACCAACCGAGCGCGAGGTGGGGAAGTTTTCAGGATCGTCGATCGCTGCAATGTACGAGACGGCCGTGACGGCACCAACGCCTGGAATCGTCATCAGAAGCTTCGTAGCTCGGCTCTGTCTTGAAGCTGCGAGCAACTGGTGATCAAGATTGGCTGCGCGCTTACGTATGTCGTGCCATGCCTCGAGCAGGGGCAATATCACAACTGCCAGGCCACTATCCCCATTTAGCAGTTCTCTCACATTGGCATCAAATACCCGTCCTTCTCCTTTGGGAACGATAAGACCAAAGGTTTTCAGGAGGCCGCGTATTTGGTTGCTGAGCTGCTTGGAAATGCTTACGAGCTGGCTACGTGCCGCAACCAATGTGCGCGTCAGCATGTTGTCAAAAGCCTTCACTCGCACGACCTTGTAAAATCCGGCTTCGGCCAACTGCGCCAGACCATCCGCATCATTGACATCAGTCTTGTTGAGTGTCTCATTCAGAACCTTTTGCGCATGACGTGCTTCGATGCAAATTGCGGGAATTCCCTCGGCTGTCAGCGCGTGATAAAACCACGTCGAAAGGGGGCCTGTCTCGAAGACTACCAGCTTTGCGTACGGAGCATGCTTGCGGATGATCTGAGCCAGTGCTTTCGGATCAGAAGGGCATTTGCCTCGCCAGATCCGCTTCCTATCCTCTCGAATCGAGACCGCCGTATCTTTCAACGAAACATCAAGCCCGATATATTGGTCCATGGTTGCCTCCCATTTGATGCTGGGCCCGGTTCCAATCGTGAGCCCGTATTTCATCTTACCGGGGGCAACCGCCCATGTCAGATATTGCTTAGCATTACAGTTGCGATTTTGATTTTAGGTGAGCGCGTCGGGCGGCAGCTTGATGCGCTCGTCTCCAACATGACCATGCGATGACGTAGGCAGGCTTTATGCGCCTCTGGGCAAGCTTATTAGCAATGCGTCGGACCTCCTGGATGGACCAGCGGATCAGATCTTGATGGTTCTCATCCGCGGTCTTTTTTGGGGCGCCGCGTTATTGGCGCGATATCGGATCACAGCCATCATTGCGAAGGCGAGCATGACGAGAGAGACATGGCGATGCCAGCCATGCCACGAGCGGGTCTCATTGTGATCGAGACCGAGCTCGTTCTTGGCGGTCTCGAAGCTATCTTCGATTGCCCAACGGTGACCTTCGACGGAAACGAGCGTCTGAATGCCTGTTCCGGTTGGACACCAGGTCGTGAAGAATGCAAGATCACCATCGCTGATATTGCGCCGGATCAACAAGCCACGCGTCCAAAGCCCGGTTTGCGTATCACTGTATTCGTCGGCATCGAGATCGGCCAGTTCGCAGTAGGCCCAGTCATGAAGCCGCGCGCCTTTTGTGCCATCGCCGGCGGAAAGGCGCTGCCATGCAGTTGGATCGAGATCACGAGCAATCTCAAGAGCGGTTCCTGCGACGGAAGGCTTACCGGACCAAGAGCCAAAATGATGATCCGATTTAACGCCCAGAACATAACCTTTGCAGGCTCGGCGCAGCGCTCCTTCGACGTCTCCGACGCCATACACGGCATCTGCTGCCACCCATGAAAAAGGCACATCGGCTACCAGCGCACGCCCGATCATATCGACGGCAAGGGCCGGCTTGGTGCCAAACGTTACAGCTTCAGGAACATGAGCGGCGGCAAGCCTTGCGGGATCGCTGGTCCAACTCTTGGGTAAGTAGAGGGCTCGATCGATAAAGGCATGCCCGCGAGCTGATACATAGGCGGCGAACACCCCGATCTGGCAGTTCGTTATCTTGCCCGCTGAACCTGTGTATTGACGCGAAACTCCGCAGGATGCCTTACCCTGCTTGAGAAAGCCGGTCTCATCAATGACAAGGACTGCATCATCAGTAGCAAGCTGCTCGATGACATACTCTCGCACGATGTCGCGGAGTTCGTCGGCCTCCCACCGTCCGCGACCCAGAATAGCTTGTTGCTTCCAAGGGCCTGAATCACCAGCCGCCTCAGCCCGCATCCAGCCCGTCTTACGGCGCTCGTCACCCAGTAAGCCATCCAGGAAAAGGTTTGCCGAAGCTGCAACGCGCTCCTGCGTAAACAGCCCGCGAATACGAGCCTTCACGTCTCGCAGCGACGATGCCCACAGGTCCAACGTTGTCTCGATTGATGCACCCATCATCCATGACCTCCGAATCATGGAGACCTATAGATTCAGAATTAACCAAAAAATCGCAACTGTAATGTTAGGCAATGTCTTCGGGGAAGGCGTCCGCGATTACCCCATGTTCAAGGCGCCAGACATTCATCGCAAATGCCGCAGCCATCTTCGTCCATCATGGAGCGCGGGCGCTGACGACAACAACAAGCGCAGATAGCCGTTTCGCATTCAGTGATATGCTCCGGCGGTAAAAGTTCCACATCAGCGTCCAAAAATCCGTCACTGGCTAAGTCGTCCATCTCGATGCTCCCAAGTCGAGGATTGGGCATCGAAATAGGATGGAATTTGCGACGAACAAGACGCCACCAGATCCGCTCGAAAAATTTCTCCAAGAGGTCTTGAACGGAGAAATCCTAGAAACCAAATCGATCGGCGCCGACGGCCCAATGAGGGCGTCGGTTGACCGAGGAAGCGGGTACACCGCCCCCTTCCATGTTGCTTTACGGAGGATATGGTTATGAGAACTGAACTTGATTTTGCCCCGCTGTACCGCTCGAGCATTGGCTTTGACCGTGTGTTCAACCTGCTGAGTAATACGCAGCGCCTGAATGCAATCGACACCTGGCCCGCCTATGACATCGTAAAGACCGGTGAAGACGACTATCGCATCACGATGGCTGTGGCCGGCTTCGGCGACGGCGATCTGGATATCACCCAGGAGCGCAATGTCCTTTTCGTCAAAGGCGGCAAAGCCGAAGAGCCCCAGGGCGAATATCTCCACCGCGGCATTGCTGGTCGTTCGTTCGAGCGGAAGTTTGAGCTTGCTGATCACGTCAGGGTGGAAGGTGCCGATCTGCGCCACGGTCTGCTGACGATCGCTCTCAAGCGCGAGGTGCCGGAAGTGATGAAGCCACGCAAGATCGAGATCGGCGTTGCATCGTCTAACGAGCCGCTTCGGTTGGAAACCGACCGTCAGGTTGCCTGAGCAAAGACCTGGCAGTCGGCGAGGGCATTCGCTTGATAGCCCTCAGGTCGTGACCGGGTCACGTTCGACCAAAAGGTCTTGGATGTGGGGTGCCACGCCGTTCGACCAGCTGTATTGCCGGATCCAGTTTAAAAGCGCTCGCTACGAGGGAGAGTTCACACCCCCGCGTACGACGCTTAGCCTGGACTATCCCAGCTCTTATGGTGGTATGAACTGGGGCAGTGTCTCCGTCGATGAATCCCGAGGATATATGATCGTCAACGACATCCGCCTGCCGCAATATGTAAGGCTGATTCCCCGGAGCGAAGTCAAGAATCCAGGACCGGACGGCAAGACCGAAACGGGATTTGCCCCCCAAGCCGGAACCCCATACGCCCTTAGCCTCACGGACTTCCTGTCACCATTGGGCATTCCATGCCAGCAGCCGCCCTATGGCACCTTCTCGGCTATAGACCTGGTGACACGCAAGATCGTCTGGCAAGTGCCGGCCGGAACCGTTGAGGATATGGGCCCCCTTGGTATCAAGACCGGCTTGCAGATCCCGATTGGAATGCCGACCCTTGGAGGACCAATCACTACCGCCTCAGGGCTGACATTCTTCGCAGGCACGATGGTTTACTACCTGCGTGCACTCGACACGGAGACTGGTCAGGAAGTGTGGAAGGCTCGCATGCCCGCCGGGTCGCAGGCAACGCCTATGTCTTACCTTTCACCTGCTACAGGACGTCAATACGTCGTCATCTCCGTTGGTGGGACGCGTGGATCTGCGGATCGGGGCGACTACCTTATCGCTTATGCTTTGCCTAAGTAGCGAATAGCTGAAACCCGGCCGATAAATCATCGGCCGGGGCCTCTACTATCCCACCGCGAAGCTTCGCCTTGCCATGGCTGCGAAATGGGCGCGTTAGTCACGCCTGAAGTCGTTATCCATAGCTACGCCAAGCACACCACCCTGAAACAACCTCATCATTACAGGCGACCGAACATAATCGCGCATGCTGGTGCTGCCGGGATACTTACTCTTGTTCTGCTGCGGCTGCGAGCCCATTCGGCCAATCCATTCCCCCATAAAGCGCCTTGCCCAGATCGCCGGTCCGAAGGCATCTTCGACGACACATGAGCTAACTTCATGGCAGTAAGTGATGTATTCAGTCCTGCAGAATGCGCGGTTGAAATATGCATGTCGCCAATGCGGCCGCTCCGGGATCAATACGCCGGTCGTGATCGCGCCTATGCCGACCCAGCCTATGCCGAGAAGCATCGCAACCACCTCAACGCTGGCCTTCTTGCTGGTCCAATAATACGACGATGGCACACCGCTCTACCGTGTGGCTCAGACATTCGAGCGGGCCGGCGTTCCGATCAGCCGTGGCGCTCATGCCAACTGGGTGATCGGTTCCAGCGAAAGGCATCGCACCGCATCTATGATACGCTGATAATCCGGCTGGGTCGCAGTCCTCATTCATGGCAACGAGACTTGTGTTCTGATCCTGAAGGAAAAGGACAAGGAAGCCACCAGCACATCATATGTGGGCGTAACGAAGCGGCGAGGACAGTAGCGAGCCAATCGTGCTCCTCGATAGGGAGGTCGTGGCCAGATACATCCGCAGCACTGCCTCGCTTACTACGCCAAAGGCCTTGTCGAAAAAGGCGCAATCGAGCTCCGGATCGCAGGCGAGTATCGACCCGATGCGGTGGATAACGCTCAAGCGGATTGCTGGCAGACGGCATGCGTGGGCGGCCTGGCGTGGTATTCTGAGATCCCCATTCGATTGGAATTCGCTGCGAGTGTTGCCGCTACAGGTGCCGGACAAGATTTGACGTTCGGCTTTCCCGTTCTCGAAATGGGAAGTTGGGGTCTGATAAGGTCGGCACGGACGACAACATTCAGAAACTAAGCTCATGACCGCAATCGATCAGCGGCTATTATCATGGCGAGCGATTAGAGTGATTGTAAACGATCAACTCGCGCGCGGAACAGCGAAGAACTAGTGGCCTAGAAATCACGAGGCTATCCGCGAGGCCATATCTTACCCGGGAAACATGGAGGCCAGCTAGGTTATGAAGCTCCAGGTCAACAATCAAATCTACGACGTAAATTCTGAACCGGACACGCCGCTGCTCTGGGTCATCCGCGACGAACTGGGTCTCACTGGCACGAAATATGGGTGTGGCCTTGCCCAATGCGGCGCCTGTTCCGTTCTCGTGGACGGTCAGATCACCCGCTCATGTGTAACGCCTTTAGACAGTGTTGCGGGCCAGAAGATCACCACGATCGAAGCGATAGAAAATGACGAGGTCGGCCAACGTGTCGTCACCGCGTGGGTTGCGCATCAGGTTCCGCAATGCGGATACTGCCAGTCCGGCCAGGTGATGGCTGCGACCGCGCTTTTGAAAGAAACGGCGAACCCGAGCGACGACGATATTGCTGCGGCGATGATCAATCTCTGTCGCTGCGGGACTTACAACGCCATCAAGGCGGCGGTAAATGACGTCGCAGGCCGCAAGGAGGCATCTCTATGAATGAGATATTCCGCGAGGCTTTAGATACGGAGATTGTCTCCGGCCCGCCAGTCAATCTTTCCCGTCGCGGTTTTATGCTGGCCTCCGCCGGCGCGACTGCCGGAGCGCTCATCATCGGCTTCGGCATCCCTGTTCGTTCCGCGCGTGCCCAGGAAGCTGCCGCCAAAGTCGTGCCTGGAACACGCGTTCCGGCATTTCTCGAAATCCGCCCGGATAGCACGGCCCGCCTGATGAGCCCCTTCGTCGAAGGCGGCCAGGGCATCTTCACGGCGATGGCCCAGATCGTTGGCGAAGAGCTGGACCTCGATCCCACGTCGTTCACGGTCGAGAATGCACCGGCAGGCCCGGATTATCAGATTATCCTCAACGGCATGCGGATCACCGGTGGCAGCATGTCGACCCGTCTAAGCTACGATACGATGCGCCATCTCGGCGCGTCCGCCCGTCTGATGATTGTTCAGGCGTCGGCGACGCGGCTTGGGGTTCCAGTCGGTGAACTGACGACCGAACCGGGACGCGTCATCCACGCCGCTTCCGGCCGATCGCTGTCTTACGGCGAAGTCGCCCCGGACGCGATGGATCTTCCTATCCCGGGCGCCGATTTGGTGAAGCTGAAGGATCGCAGCCAGTTTCGCTGGATTGGCAAGCCCATTCAGCGTCTCGACGTGCTTGATAAATCGACCGGCCGCGCTGTTTACGCCATCGACTGCAAGGTGGACGGAATGTTGCACGCGGCTGTGCAGCACGCGCCGCGCCTGGGTATGTCTGTGGGTACCATCCGCAACGAGGATTCGGTCAAGGCGATGAACGGCGTCCAATCCGTCCACCGGCTGCCGGGAGCGGTCGCAGTCGTCGCAGAACGTTGGTGGACCGCAAAGCGTGCCGCCGAAGCGCTCCAGGTCGATTGGCAGGAAGCCAATGGGACCTCGGCCGTGGAAGGTGGACGTATCATGCCGAGCGACTTCTCGACGGTGGCATTTGCCGACCGTCTTGCGAAGGAGCCCGGTGACGGCAAGGAAGCGGAGACGGATGGCGACGCGCCAGGCGTTCTTGCCTCCGCGAAGGAAGTGATCTCCGCCACCTACCATAGCCAGTATCTCAATCATGCTCAGCTTGAGCCGCCCTCGGCTCTTGCGAGATTCAATGAGGATGGCACCCTTGATGTCTGGATGCCGAATCAGGCGCCCGAGATGTTCCAGGCCGATATTGCCAAGAGCACGGGTCTAGACGCTTCGAAGATAAACATTCATAGCCCGCTGCTCGGTGGCTTTTTCGGCAGACACTTCCTTTATGTTGCCGCCAGCCCTTATAGACAGGCGATCCAGCTTGCGAAGGAAACCGGCCGGCCGATCAAACTGATCTGGAGCCGCGAGGAAGAATTCCTGCGCGACACATTGCGACCAATGGCAGCGGTGCGTTTCCGTGGTGCGCTGAATGATACCGGCATGCCGGTGGCGTTGGAGGCAGTGAGTATTTGTGAGGGACCAACCGAGGGCATTAGCGGTCATAACCCTGATAAAATCGATGAGTCCGCTGTCGAAGGATTAACCGGGAAATCTTATTCCATTGCCAACAAACGCATCGCCCAGGTCTACGTCGAAAACCCGACGATGCTTTCGTACTGGCGGTCTGTCGGCAACTCGATGAATGACTTTTTCTACGAGTGCTTTCTTGATGAACTGGCAGACAAAGGTGGTAAGGACCCCTATGAGTTGCGCTTGCAGCTGCTTAAAGACAATGCCCGCCTGACCAATCTTTTGAAGGCTGCCGCCGATATGTCGGGCGGGTGGAAGCGCGGTCCATTCACCGCGCAAGATGGCACACGACGCGCGCGTGGAATTGGCATGGCATCTCCTTTCGGCAGCCACACCGCGGCGATAGCCGAGGTGTCTATTCGATCTGGAGAAGTCGTGGTTCACGACCTTTGGGAGGCGATCGATCCGGGCAGTATCGTCAACCCTGCGATTATCGATGCGCAGATCAACTCGGCCGTCGCCCTGGGCTTGTCTCAAGTCCTTCTGGAGGAAGTTGTCTACGAAAACGGCAAGCCGTTCGCTCGCAATTACGATCTCTACCCGATCCTGTCGCCGGACCGTATGCCACGCGTGCACACGAGGATCATCGAGAGCGGTGAAAAGATGGGCGGAGTAGGTGAGCCAGGCCTGCCGGCCGTTCCTCCAGCGGTGGCAAATGCCGTTTCAACCCTGACCGGTCAGCGCGTTCGCAGCATGCCGTTATCCCACTACACTTTCACGAGCTGACGAAGATCTTCGTTTGGCGTTCCAGCCGATATTGATGCGCATCATCAGTGACACAGCCAGCGGTGAGCTGGCGGTGTCACTCGCACAAAGGCTCCTTACAGGGGATGATTGTCCTTGAGAAAAATACTCGTCGCTTTCCTTGGCATTGCCATCGTCGTGGTCGGCGGTGTGACTTGGTTCGTGAACCGCACACCCTCGTCCCCCTTCGACAGCGCAGCGGCACATTCCAACGCCGCACCGGAGCTCCTGGCACGCGGTGAAATGATCGCCCGGCAGGCCGACTGTGTCGCCTGTCACAGCACGCCGGACAGCAAACCATTTGTCGGCGGCCTAGAAATGGGAACGCCGCTCGGCTCGATTTTCGCGACGAACATCACACCGGACAAGGCAACCGGTATTGGCAACTATTCGCTTGCGGATTTCGATCGGGCCGTTCGCCATGGGGTCACCCCTGATGGGCGCCGGCTCTACCCGGCAATGCCCTATCCTTCCTACGTCAAGATGACGGACGATGACATCGGAGCGCTCTACGCATTCTTCATGAACAGGGTCGAACCCGCCAACCAACCGAACAGGCCCTCGGGTATCGAGTGGCCGCTGAACATGCGCTGGCCGTTGGCGCTGTGGAATGCCGTATTCGTCGATGGAGGCGTCTATGCGCAAAAACCTGAAAGGAACGAGCAGTGGAACCGGGGGGCCTATCTTGTGCAGGCTGCCGGACATTGCGGCGCCTGCCATACGCCTCGCAGCGTGACGATGAATGAGAAGGCTTTCGATGAATCAAGCCCCGCCTTCCTGTCGGGTGCACTGCTCGACGGCTGGTACGCACCAAGCCTGCGTCAGGACCACAATACGGGTCTTGGCCGCTGGAGTGAGGAGGATATCTACCAGTTCCTGAAGAATGGCCGCAATCAGCACGCTGTCGTATTCGGCTCGATGACCGAGGCTTACAACAATTCGCTGCAGTTCATGACCGATACGGATCTGCGGGCCATCGGTCACTATCTGAAGTCACTTCCAGGCGACCCGTCAGCCGACGGAAAGCCGTGGGCCTATGTCGCGGCATCGGCACCAGTGGCTGGCGGCAACCGCACCCCAGGAGCTCAGACCTATGTCGCGCGCTGCGGCTTCTGTCATGGCCCGGACGGTCGCGGGCAGAACCAGTGGATCTCGCCGCTTGCAGGTGCTGCCTCTTCGCTCATCGAGCACACCGACTCGCAAGTCAACGTCGTGTTGAATGGGTCGGGAAGGGTCGTTACCAATGGAGTTCCGGACGCCTACCGGATGCCGCCCTTCCGCGAACAACTGACGGACAAGGAGATTGCCGATGTCCTCACCTACGTACGCTCATCCTGGGGCAATCACGGCGGTGCGGTGAAGGAGGAGGACGTCAAGGCACTCCGACAGCACACCGATCCGGCGAGCAGCAATCCAATCGTCCTACAGATGCGCTAATCGTCCCTGCCTCCCAAGCACGATAATGGTCATTGAGCCTATCGTACTCACCCCAGGGACCAGGGCGCCAGGATTTATCCTGGCGCCCTTCGACCCCACCGCGATATCGACCTGTTTGTACAAACGATCAGGATGGTCGCACGAATGGCTGAGGTTGCGGACCAAACAGCGAACTGCCGATCGAAACGCGGTTGTCCAAATGTCGCTTCGCGTCTTTTGATCGCGACCGAATTCTCGGCGGTCGACGTTCAACCCCTACACAATTGATCAGCACGCATTCACCCATTTCTACGCCCGGTAGAGATGTTCCTTCGCGGCTGATCCAAATGGAGTGGCTGGGCGTGGAGGAAATAGTCGCCGATCTTACAAGGATCTGACCACGCGGTTCAACAGCCCGAAGTCTTCGTCGGGGCACAGGACGTCGATCGAGCAGGTCGGAGTTCCGGTCAGCGAGGTCAAAATCTGCGATGATGCTCGTCTCGATGTTGGTACGCCAGACCAGGTTTTGGCTACGGGCGGCATTTTGCGCCGAACTGTGTTGCTTGTCCGGATGTTCGGCAGCTGCGGATATTGATGAGTAGACTTCATAATCGCATGCACCATGGGCAGGGTAGTCCTCACCCCTTCTGGCGGGTAGGTTGCCGAATGACGTCAGCGTGCTGCGCAGGTATCGGCGCGTTACCGCTGGAGTGCTCGGCCCCGCAGATCGGAAAAACGCTTTGCAGCTGTTGTTCCAGGGCCCCTCTACGACTTAAATCAAGGAATATTCAATGCGAAATTTCGCCATCCTGATCGGCTGTGTCTCTCAATTGTTTCTCGCCGTGCCGTCTTATGCACAGTCTGTCACGCCGCGGGTTCCGGCACTTGTGTCGATCGATGAGGATATTGTCGCACCCCCCGGGAGCGCGGTTCCGCGCTTTTCCGTCGATGCAGCGTGGCCGAGGATGCCTGACACCATGCTCTGGGGCGAGGTCAGTGGCGTGGCGGTGGACAGTGACGATAGTGTTTGGCTTGTGCACAGGCCCGACTCGCTAACCAATACCGACAACGGCCTTGCTCAATCACCACCGATCGCCCTGTGCTGCCGTGCGGCTCCGCCAGTTGCGCATTTTAGTTCAGACGGCAGATTTCTAGGTGGATTTGGCGGCCCGGAGTCTGCGCCGACCATCGACGGCGTTAACCAGTGGCCGATCAGCCTCCACGGTATCTCCGTCGACAGCGATGGAACTCTCTGGTTCGCCGGCATAGGCCGAGGCGACCATGTTGTGGTAAACTACACGCGCGAGGGCAAGTTCATCCGGCAGATTGGGCGTCGGGATCAGACCGGTGGAAACGCAGATGGCGAGCACCTCGGCAATCCATCCGATGTCAGTCACATCGGCGATCAGGTAATTGTAGCCGATGGCTACATCAACCGCCGCTTTCTCGGATTTGACGCGTCCAGCGGAAAAGCTTTCGGAATCTGGGGTGCGTACGGCTCGGCACCTGCGTCTCAGACGCGCCAGGGCAACTTCGATCAGAGCCAGGCCACATCGGGCAGCGGGCCCGACCCGGAAGCGCGTGAATTCGGCACGATCATCCACTGCGCCGTGCCGACCGGTGACGGACAGATCTATGTATGCGACCGACAGAACAACCGCGCCCAGCTGTTCGACCTGAGCGCGGACGGTAAGCTGACCTTCGTGCGCAATATCGCCATTGAAGGCAAGACCGGCGGGCTTGGTACCGTCACTGACATCGCGCTTTCGCCGGACAAAAAGTATCTCTACGTCGGCGACATGATGAACGGACGCATCTGGATCCTGCTGCGCTCGAGCCACGAGGTACTTGGCTCTTTCGGCCGCATCGGTCGGCAGGCGGGCCAGTTCACCTGGATGCACTCGATCGACACCGACAGTCAAGGCAACCTGTATGTCACTGAAGTCGGGACCGGGCGCCGTGTGCAGAAATTCGTGCTCACCGGCCTGCGTTGATCGCTGAAGTATTGACCCGCTAGGGGCGTACGTCGTGTGGGCGGGAGGGCGCGTGACGGCGACAGCGGTAAAGAGGCGGCAAGGCCTCCCACACCATTTTAATCTCGAAGGCATTGCGTGCCGCGATCGCTTTAGGTCGTCCGCATGCAACAAAACATAAGGTAATTTAAATGCTGGCCACTACTTCTATTGACAATGACGCTGTCGAAAGCCCGACCGCTGCCTGGGGCGGTGTGTTCGCACTTTCGCTTGGCGCCTTTGCGCTCATCGCATCGGAATTTATGCCGGTCAGCTTGTTGACACCAATTGCCGCCGATCTCCACGTCACAGAAGGACAAGCCGGACAGGCAATTTCCGTATCCGGCGCCTTTGCAGTACTGACCAGCCTCTTCATTTCGGCAATCGCCGGAAATATTGATCGCAAACGCCTCCTGCTTGCGCTTACCGGCGTCATGATCGTCTCTGGAACAGTTGTGGCCGTCGCGCCGAACTATGAGATATTCATGCTTGGTCGCGCCTTCATCGGCATCGTGATCGGCGGGTTCTGGTCGATGTCTGCCGCAACCGCCATGCGGCTTGTGCCTTCGGACAAAGTTCCGCGCGCACTTGCCATCCTCAACGGTGGCAACGCACTAGCAACCGTGATTGCCGCGCCGCTCGGCAGCTTCTTGGGGGGTCTGATCGGCTGGCGCGGAGCGTTCTTCTTCGTCGTTCCGATCGCCGTCATCGTGTTCGTGTGGCAGATGATAAGCCTGCCATCCATGAAGACGGCATCCCGGACAAGCCCCGTCGCAGTGTTCAACCTTCTTAAGCAGCCGATCGTGGCCTTGGGCATGGCCGCCGTCAGTATCTTCTTCATGGGCCAATTTGCACTGTTCACCTATCTGCGGCCGTTCCTCGAGATCGTTGAGCACGTCGATGTTTCCACTCTTTCGTTGCTGCTGCTTGGGATGGGAGTCACAGGGTTTATAGGGACTGTCCTCATTGGACGGTTCCTGACGGATGGTCTCTATCGCACCTTGATCGTCATTCCGATCTTGATGGCGTTCATCGCCGCGGCACTCATTTTTTCTGCCGGCGGCGTCGCTGTGACAGCTGTCCTGCTCGCCCTGTGGGGGCTGTTCGCAACCTCGGCGCCCGTAGGCTGGTGGACCTGGATAGCAAGGACACTTCCGCAGGACGCGGAAGCCGGCGGCGGCCTGATGGTAGCGGTGGTCCAATTGGCAATCACCTTCGGAGCGGTCGTTGGTGGCGTGCTCTTTGACAGCAGCGGATATGTCGCAACCTTCGGCGTCAGCGCGCTACTGCTCCTGGTCGCAGGGTTGCTTGCGATGCAAACGGCGCGCAAGGCTGAGCCAGCTTTCCAAGCGCCCTGAACCCGGTAGAGAAGTCGGAAACGAATCCGGCACGATATTACCAGCACATTGGCGACGGCATGCGCCTCGCCATTGTCGCAAACCTTGTATCCACCCGTTTGCTGGAACTGCGAGGCCTAGGTTGGCACGCCCATGTGTTGAGGGCGACGTGTACAAAGACTTCTCACATATGCCGATTGACGGTCGTCCAGCGGGACAGGTCTCTTCGTCAGCCCCGCGAGCTCGTTAATCAGAGGGCCAGGGAAGCGCAACCGGGTTGGTTCTATTCGTGAGCTTGCCTCATAGCAACATGCTGCTTTGGGCGATTAATGCGGAAAGAGTTCAGGTCTATTGTTTGAGCATTATCTGAAAAAGGAAAGTGGTCGTGACCAATATGAGCAGACGCAACCTCATTCTTTCCGCCACTGCGTTTGGAATCTGTGGACTGGACGGATACACCGCTCCCCGGTTCGCGCTCGCTGCAGCCTCGCAGCCAGGCTCAGGGCCCACGGTCAGAGGGGATCGGTTCGGTGTGGGCGTCTATAATACACAGCAAGTCGCCGATGAGTTGCGATACATAGAGGCAAACGTCCGTCCGTCGAACGAGACACGCAGGAAACGCATCTTGATTACCGGTTCGACTGCTGGGCTGGGACAGCTTGCCGCCGCGCATCTGCTGCGCCGAGGTCATCATATTGTTGCCCACGCGCGTAACGAGCAGCGCGCTGCCGAAGCGAGGCGCGACCTGGACGCCGTCGTCATCGGGAACCTGCTGGACCTTGACGAAACACGCTCACTGGCTGGGCAAATCAACGCGCTGGGCACATTCGATGTCATCATTCACAATTCGGGCGAGTATGGCCTTCCTGATGCGGAGATACTTAACGCAAACTCCCTGTCTCCCTACCTTTTGACCAGTCTTGTCGATACCCCTCGGGAAGCGATGATCTATCTCACATCCTCCCTCCACCTGGGCGGAGACCTCAAGCTCCACGAGGTTCGCAGTGGCGGCACGAACGTCAATTATAACGACAGCAAGCTCCACATGGCGACATTGGCCACGGCGGTCGCACGCCGTCGTCCAGACCTGCGTGTCAACGCAGTGGCGCCGGGCTGGGTAGCAACGGTGATGGGCTTTCACAACGGTCCGTATGCGCCGGACAATCTCCGTGCCGGCTACATGACGCAGGTCCAGTTGAGCGAGGGAACAGGTCCTGCCGGCCAGATGACCGGCAAATTTCTCTTTCATCAGAAGGAGGAAACCAGCGTTAACTCCAGCGGTTATGACGAAAAGGCGCAAGACGCATTGATCGCAGCCTTTGAAAAGCGTACCGGGGCCTCGCTAGGCTGAGGAGGGGCGTATCGCCCAGGCACGCGATCGAACGCCCTAAAAGGGTCGCCGGATAAGTCAGCAGACGTCGAGCAGAAGCTCTCGGACTCGACACCGCGCGCACCGCTATACGCTGCGGGCAACACATGCCCGTCTTGAACTGCAGGCATCTGCTTCAATTCCGATGGACGCCCCATTCTCTGGAGCTATGCCGCGACATCGCGATGTCGAGCCAGCGCTGCTATGGCTTCGTTTGCGGCGCGCGCCCCGCTAGCATGTGCGCCATGCGCGGTTGCATAGTCATCCGGGTTGGTGGCTTCCCCTGCAAAGAAGAGCCTTTCTTTCCACGACTTTGCGAGAAGGCTTCTTGCGCCTGACCTGCCCGGTAAGGCGCTACTGTAGGCTCCGCCGATCCGGTCGAGGCGTGACCAGTTCGAATTAGCGAGTGGCTTGAGCTTCGATCGAACGCCGTTCCCGAAAAGATCGGCAAGCTGATCCATCGCAAGCGTAAAGGCAGCGACCAAGCCATCCTCTGACATGACCCGTGCGCTATCACCCCCAAGATAACATTCGATCACCGGCCGGCCGAAGGGACGAATGTAGAAATCGCAGGCGAGTGGGTTTGCCGGATCGGCGAACAAATGGGTTTCACTTACGAACAGAGGGTCGTTGGCCAGCAGGAATAGCTTTTCGTTCTGACCGAGTGGTAGGTGGCTGGCGGCGTCCAGCCACGGGTCGAGATCGTTCGGCAGCCTGATCGCGTCTCCCGCCAGGACCTTGGTCGATACGGTCAAGATAGCCGTACGCGCGCGAATGTCACCTTTCGCCGTCGCAATACGCAGACCTTGCGGATCCTCGGCTATGGCCGTCACCGGCGTGGAAAGGCTTACAGCCGAATGGGACGGCAAACTGCGGGAAATCAGGGTGCCCATGCCTGAGGGGACACGCCAGTTTCGATAGCTGCACGCAGCGTCATACGCCAGATAGTCCTTTGCTGACATCCGGTCTGGAGAGACGCCGTTTGAAAAACCACAGATTGACCGGATATAGGTGTTCCACGGAGCGTCCTCACTCATCGCGTCGCTTGCCCGGTCGCTTTGTGGCACCACCGCTGGAAGACGTTTTTCCCAGTCGTTCAGCGCAGCCCGTGCCTCACGTTGATCATTGACCGAGAAGCCGAGATCCAGATACTGGCGACCCCATGCGGCATCGCTGCGGTCAATCTCGAGGCCTTGGATGTTGGCAAGATGCATCCACGGATTGCGTTCTGCTGAGTGGAGCCAGCCACATCCAAGGTCGAGTTTGTGCGTCTGTGCTTCGACAGTCCATGCCCGTCCGCCCAGTCGTGGCGAAGCCTCGAGGAGAAGGACCGAAACATCTCTTTCCTGCAGGTGGCACGCCGCCGCAATCCCGGCGGCGCCTGCGCCAATTATGACAACGTCAACGTCGTTCGACATCTCACTACTCATTTGGGTCCGAAGATAACGCGTGGGCCGAGTGCAGGCACCCGGCTTCCGTTTTTTTTGGCGCATGCCCGGCCGCAGGAACGTCGGCACACACCTCTAGGCTCGAGATTACCGGCTCGAAACGAGCGGAACTACCCAATTTGAACTGCATGCTGCGATGAATCTAACTCATGAATTCCTTCCAATCTACTAGAGCGCCGCCACGCCGAGTTGAACGACGCATGTCTGGTTCGATGTCATCTCAGCTCGGAAGATTGCTCACGCTTTCGTTGGTGTATTGTGATCAGCAACCTGATTGGAATTGGTTGTCATGCGCGCCTCCGCATGCATAATCAGAGTTAACAAATGAGGAAAATTAATGAATGGCTCGAGAGAACTTCAATGATCTGCAAGCCTTCCTCGAGGTCGCGCGCGAAAGCAGTTTTACACGCGCTGCCGCCAAGATGGGAGTCTCCCAATCTGCGCTTAGCCATACGATCCGGCAGCTCGAAGCGCGGCTCGGTGTTCGGTTGTTGACGAGGACGACGCGTGCGGTCTCTCCGACCGAAGCAGGTGAGCGCCTGCTTATTGGTATAGGCCCGCTTTTCGATGAAATCGAAAGTCAGATCGACAGCCTCAGCGATCTGCGAGACAAGCCCGCTGGTACCATCCGTATATCCGCCTCTGACCACGCGATCCGATTTGTCCTGTGGCCGAAGCTGCAAAAATTCTTGCTGTCTTATCCCGACGTTAAGGTCGAACTCACCAGGGAAAACGGGCTGACCGATATCGTTGCAGAGCGTTACGATGCCGGTGTTCGGATGGGCGAGCAGGTAGCCAAGGATATGATCTCGGCCCGCATAGGACCAAATATGCGGTTTGCAGTCGTTGGTTCCAAATCTTACTTTGCAAACAATGAACCACCGTCGCACCCGAAGGATCTTCTGCGACACTGTTGCATCAACGAGCGCTTGCCAACCTTGGGCGGCTACTGGCCTTGGGAATTCGAGGAAGAAGGGCAAGAGATCAATATTCGGGTAGAAGGGCAACTGGCCTTTAACAATAGCTATGACACTGTCGAAGCGGCGCTGGCCGGATTTGGTCTGGC
Source organism: Agrobacterium sp. Ap1 (assembly GCF_017313375.1). Lineage (NCBI taxonomy): Bacteria > Pseudomonadati > Pseudomonadota > Alphaproteobacteria > Hyphomicrobiales > Rhizobiaceae > Agrobacterium > Agrobacterium sp. Ap1. Next base: position 14,435 of record NZ_JAFLMY010000036.1, on the reverse strand, counting down.
CTATACGCCGGAGGATGTCGCCGCTCCCCATCTGGCGAGCGGGAAACTTGTCCGAGTGCTGGACAAATTTTGCCCACCCTGGGAGGGCTACTATCTTTACTATCCCCACCGCCGTCAGTCCTCACCAGCGTTCGCCGTTCTGCTTGAGGCATTGCGTCACCGAAGCTGAGGCATCCGCTGCTTTGGCCCGATAGAGTCCGGTCAGGTAAATGTGAATTGCCACGCGGAAGAGCTGGCAACCCAGATTCGGTTGCGGCACGGCTCTCTTAAGCTGCAAAGCATGTCATAATTGGCAAGATTCGGTGTGTTCGCGATGGCGCGGACGGAAAACGACAGCACGCGCCAATGCTTGAGCTGGGCTGAGTAGAAGCCGAAAACTTCCGTCCGGACCATCGTGGGCAATGTCATAACAACTGGAGGTGTTGTGAAAGAACCGTGTAGTGGCAGGCACTCGACGGGTGCGAGGCTCCGTCGTCGTCTTACAATGCACCTCGACCTCTGACGTTAATGTGCTGTCGAGCGCGGTGAACTGGAACGTCCCCGCCAGAAGAGCATCGAATAGTGGGTAGCGATCGCAATGAGCGCGACGACGCCTGTCCAGTGGCCGAAAAAAGGCGTCACGGAGGTTCTGAAATTCCAGACATCCAGGCTGTAGGTGAACGTTAGCTTGCCCCAGACGTCGAGGACCGAGAAGCTCCAGACTCCGAAGCCGGCAAGCACAAGGGTTGCGAAGCGAAGCGCTGCCGTCCTCGTCGGGTTCATCGAGGACAGTCGTAGGACCGACCGACTCAAGGCCATCACGCGGGTCCAATGCAGTCCGAGATGGGCGCCCACGAACAGCAACACCCAGTAGGCAGAAAACCAGTGGACCTCGCGCAAATAGATGCTGTCCGGGATCGGGAGCGCGGCGAAGAGCGATTTCGAGATTACGACACTGGTGAACAAGAGGATGAGCATATTGACGATCAGGATCGCGTGAAGCGCCACGACCGCGATGCGTCTTGCGTCGTACCGCCCGCGCAAAAGTTTGCCAAACCAATACCGATTGACCACGAGGTGCCAGCCGAGCAACACGAGCAAAGCTGTACCGAAAATCTCGTGCGGCAGGTTCTCGAGCCACCAGTAAGCCAGCGACAGCAATAAGAGCGCCAGCATCCCAGCAGGAAGGAGAAGACGATCACGGACAGGCGATTTCAAAATCCGCGCTCCGTTTCAAACTGCGCAGCGCTCATGGTTTAAAGCTTCGCGCGTCGCTGAAGGTGAACATGAACTGCCGATCCCGCCGGGTCTGATGGCAGGAAAAACAGCGAGCAGGGCTTTCGTCGTCCGTCTTGATCGAGCGATCGGTGTTGAAGGCCTGATAGGCCCAGTCATCCGGACCATCCCCATTCTTCTGGGCGATCAGGTATCGCGCGAGAACATCACTTTGATGATCTACGAGAACTACGCTTGTCCCTGCTGGGACCGGTTGTCCGGCCTGGATGGCGTCAAGCGCAGTCTGATTGATGAGCATGTGCTCACGGGTCACACCGCGCCGGACCGTCGTGTAATGAACGAGCTTATCGAGGTCGGGGAAGGACACGGTGCCAACCTGCGCAAGCGCAGGAACAGGTCCGGAGCCTTCGGGAAGAAGCAGATATCCTGCAAGGGTCGTCGTCAATAAGACGAGAGCGGGCAATCCATATTTGCGGAATTTCTTGTCCATGCTTCCCGAAACTTTCCCCTGTATGTGACCCACGGCAATATGCCATCAGAGCACCCGTTAGGCTTTACAGGACCGGGAGCTCGGCAAGTACCCGCTCAAAACGGCATGCCATCATGAATGAGGCTCATGAAACGCCCCGTTCCAAAAACCAAAGTCGTTGAAAGTTTCTGCTCGCGCCAAATTGAAGTGGATCAATTCATTCATGAATATTGCTCATGATAACATCCGCCTTTCAAGGACTAATTCCAACTCCCACTCCGCCTTATCTTTTAGCGGACGTTGCTGCACGACCGTAGATACGGGCAGCCTCTCGGCCGTACGTCAGGCGACCACGAAGGAGTTTAAAGTGAGCAATCCGAACGAAACTGGTACTGAAAGCTCGAGCCTCGATTTGGATCGACGCGGACTTTTCAAAATGGCGAGCGTCGGCGTCGCGGCAATGAGCGTTTCCTCAATGATGACGGCATCGAATGCAGAGGCGCAGACTTTGAACATGGCGCAGGAATGGGACAAGGTTTTCCCAAAGAGCGAAAACGTCGATCACCGGAAAGTCACGTTCAGCAACCGCTACGGTATTACCCTGGCGGCCGATCTCTACGTGCCAAAAAACCGCAACAGCGGCGCAATGCCGGCAATCGTCGTAGGCGGACCGTTCGGCGCGGTGAAGGAACAGTCTTCGGGTCTCTATGCGCAAACGATGGCCGAACGCGGTTTCATCACGTTGGCGTTCGATCCTTCCTACACCGGCGAAAGTGGTGGTGAACCGCGCAATATCGCGTCACCAGACATCAATACAGAGGATTTCAGCGCGGCGGTGGATTACATCGGTCTGCGCCCTGAAGTCGACCGCGAACGGATCGGTGTCATCGGTATATGCGGATGGGGTGGCATGGCGCTGAATGCCGTTGCATCCGACAAGCGTGTCAAGGCCGTCGTTGCGAGCACGATGTACGATATGACCCGGGTCATGTCAAAGGGCTACAATGACAGCGTTACCCTGGAACAGCGCACGCAGGCTCTCGAGAAGATGAGCCGTCAGCGCTGGACCGACGTGCAAAAGGGCACCCCCGCCTATCAGGCTGCTTATAACGCTGAAGTTGCCAAAGATGCGCCGCAGTTCATGGTCGACTATCACGATTACTACTCGACGCCGCGAGGATATCACAAGCGGGCCGTCAACTCGGGTAACGCCTGGTCGCAAACCACGCCGATCTCGTTCATGAATATGCCGATCTTGACGTATATCGCAGAAATTTCGCCCCGCCCTGTCCTTTTCATCCATGGCGAAAAGGCGCATTCGCTTTACTTCGCCCAAACCGCCCATGCAGCAGCGGCAGAGCCGAAGGAGCTGATGGTTATCCCGGGCGCCAGCCACACCGATCTCTATGACAAAACGGATGTGATCCCGTTCGACAAGCTGTCTAGCTTCTTCGAGCAGCACCTTTCCGCCTGATCGGATCAAAAGGCTCGGAGAGTCCGCTTTACGCGGGCTCTCCGTTTGTTGCCGTATCGTTGGTCGAATGGTGGGGCGACGCTCTCGGAATACTCTACCAGGTTCGGTTTCTCATCGGATAAACCCGTCATGCGACGGAGTCTCGCCGGACCGTGGCGAACCACCGGTACCGGCCGGCAACCTCTGGGTTGCGGCATCGCCGACAGTCAATGAAACTTCTTCCGTTGGCAAGGGTGACGAAGCCTGCTCCTAAACCGACAGAAAGTCTCAGGCGTTCCTGGACGCCTGATCAAGCTGCTGAAATTCCTCGTCGGATAATGTGATAGCGGCACCTGCTACATTTTCCTCGAGATGCTTGACCCGGCTCGTGCCTGGAATTGGCAGCATGACCGGGCTACGCTTCAGTATCCAGGCCAGGGCAATTTGTCCCGGCGTAGCGCCCTTCGCCTTTGCGAGGCTATCGACAATTCCACCAGTCTGGGCGAGCGTCCCGGCTGCAAGCGGAAACCAGGGAATGAAGCCAATACCATTGGCTTCGCAATAGTCGAGAACTGCTTCATCAGCCCGGTCTACAAGATTGTAGCGGTTCTGCACCGTCGCGACCGGAAATATCTTTTGCGCCGCCTTGATCTCGTCGACCGTTACCTGGCTGAGACCAGCGTAGCGGATAAAGCCCTGATCAATGAACGAGCGGATCGCTTCGAACTGTTCGGTTGCTGGTACCTTGGGGTCGATGCGGTGGAGCTGCCACAGGTCGATCTGTTCGACCTTCAGACGTCGCAGGCTCATACGGACGGCCTGCCCGAGATAATTGGGATCACCCACCTGCGGCCATTGCCCCTCCGTGCGGCCAGGCCGCACCAGTCCACCCTTTGTGGCAATGAGCAGACCCTTGTAGGGCGCTAGCACTTCGGCGATCAGATCCTCGCTGATGAACGGTCCGTAGCTGTCGGCCGTGTCGATGAAGTTTACGCCAAGATCGGGCAGGCGATGCAGGACACGAATGGCCTCGTCGCGATCTTCCGGTTCGCCCCAGATACCCAGACCCGTCAAGCGCATGGCGCCAAAACCAAGGCGATTGACCGGCATCTCGCCCCGTATGCTGAATTGGCCTGAAAAAGTGGCGTCAATATTGTTCATATCCGTTTTCTTCGGTTGAATTCATTGTCGCGACTCTCAAGCGTCCCGGCGTCAGCATCCCTGACAGACTGCAGTGGAGCGACAATCTGAAAGCCATGCCTAGTCGTCTGCTGTTCGCGATACGGGGCCGGCTGAGAAAGTATGAATTATAACGCTGTTCGAATGCGGAGCCCAATGGCCGCATCCGTTTCAGGCGCAGCTGATTGCATAGCTCGATGTTTATCGAGCTGCTTCAACCTTAACTGTCACGGCGCCAGGTCGATCGAAAATCGACACGTCGCCGGTAACCTTACCAAGGATGACGATGCCCGGTTGCGGGACTTGTCCATCGCGGTAATAGATCACGAAATCACCCGAACTCCATAAACCCAGGGTGCCGGTCGAGAAATCGCGCTGACGCTGCGAGGATGGCAGAGCCGAGGGCAAATTGCCGGTCTTCTCCTGACGCAGGTGGTCGGACATCTCGATAGTCAACGGCAACATATCTGCCAGAGCCTTGGCAGCGTTGTTTTCCGCGAGCTCTGCTGTGACTTGCCCCCAGTCAGAGGAAATAATAATACGCTGTTGCGCCATAGCGGTTCCTGTCAGTCCGAGGGCTATGGACAGTGCCCCCACTGTTATCTTCAACATATTTCTGATCCGTGCCTATCGTCGGTGAAGCTACTGTGGATATAAATGCATTCAACCGGGGAGATTTTTTCAATCGTGGGCCCCTGCATGTTCGTGACGTTTTCAGAGCTGTAGGAAACGCATAAGAATCGGTCATATAGACTGCTAGCACCCCGTTAACCAAATTATTATCCCTGCAAAATTGCATGAATTTATCAATGTGATTCACGAATGGGCAAAACTTTGAGAAGCGGCGCCGAGGCCTTGAGCCGTTAAAGAACTCTTCCCACGACATTCGAGAGGCAGGTACGATACAACGTGGTCAAAGGGACACCAATCCGCCATGGCGGATTTATGCGTCAGTTCGATAACTTCAATCGAAATTGAGGGCATAGTCTCCCTGCCGGTTCGCGCTAGTTCCAGGAGTCGCGTTTGTTTCACTTACGTCAACCAAAAAACCGGAGAAGGTCATGCCCAGTCTCAGCCACCTGGAACTTTCCCGTCGATCCCTGCTTGTTTCATCTGCCGCTACGGCAGTTATCAGTCAAACAATCGGCGGCAAGGCATCGGCAGAAGCGATGGGGAGTTCAGTGAATACCTCGACACAAGTTGCGTTAAGCGTGAATGGCAAAAGGTACGACCTTGCCATCGACAACCGTACAACTTTGCTCGACGCGTTGCGGGAGCATCTTCATCTTACCGGCACCAAAAAAGGTTGCGACCATGGCCAGTGCGGCGCCTGCACCGTCATGGTAGACGGTCGGCGTATCAATTCCTGTCTTACGTTGGCCGTCATGCATGACGGTGACGAAATCACCACGATCGAAGGATTGGGCCAGCCGGGCAATCTGCATCCGATGCAGGCTGCCTTCGTCAAACACGACGGCTTCCAGTGCGGGTATTGTACTCCGGGACAGATCTGTTCCTCCGTGGCGGTGCTTGAGGAGATCAAGGCAAACATCCCGAGCCACGTCACCGAAGACTTGACACTGCAGGCCGTTGTCACATCGGCCGAGATCCGTGAACGCATGAGCGGTAATATCTGTCGATGCGGGGCTTATTCCAACATTCTCGATGCGATCAGCGAAGTAGCGGGAGTACCGGCATGAAGGCGTTTACTTATGAGAAAGCCTCTTCCGCAGAGGCCGCGGCCAAGGCGGCGGCCCAGAACCCGGATGCAAAATTCATCGCGGGAGGCACGAACCTTCTCGATCTGATGAAGCTTGAGATCGAACAGCCATCGCACTTGATCGACATCAACGGTCTCGAGCTCGATACGATCGCGAAAACAGCGGAGGGTGGTTTACGCATCGGCGCGCTTGTCAGGAACACTGACCTTGCGGCCGACGATACCGTGCGCCGAGACTACGGACTTCTGTCCCGCGCGCTTGTCGCGGGCGCGTCGGGCCAGCTCCGCAACAAGGCGACGACGGCCGGCAATCTTCTGCAACGCACCCGCTGTCCCTACTTCTACGATTCAAACCAGCCCTGCAACAAGCGTAACCCCGGCAGCGGCTGTTCCGCGATCGGCGGCATCTCCCGGCAGCTTGGTGTCATCGGAACCAGCGAGGCGTGTATCGCTACGCATCCGAGCGACATGGCCGTCGCCATGCGGGTGCTCGATACAGTCGTCGAAACGGTAAAGCCAGACGGCTCGAAGCGCTCCATCGCGATCGCCGATTTTCACCGCCTGCCAGGCGATACTCCGCATATCGAGACAACGCTCGAGCAAGGTGAGTTCATCACCGGCGTGGTGCTGCCGTCACCGATTGGCGGCAGGCATATTTATCGCAAGGTCCGTGATCGTGCATCCTACGCGTTCGCACTGGTATCGGTTGGCGCTGTCATCCAGCCTGACGGAAGCGGTAAGGTCGCCGTGGGTGGGGTCGCGCACAAACCATGGCGGGTCGAGGCCGCCGAGGGCGAGTTGACGAAAGGTGCTCGAGCGACATCAGCGGCTCTGATGGCGGGGGCCCGTCCTACGGAGCAGAACAGGTTCAAGGTCGATCTCGTCGAGCGCACACTTGGCGCGGTTTTGACGGAAGCGAGGGGATAAGCCAATGCAATTCGATAAACCAGCCACGACTAACCCGATTGACCAGCTCAAGGTTGTCGGCAAGCCAATCCACCGCATCGACGGTGAGCTGAAAGTCTCCGGCCGTGCCATGTATGCCTATGAGTGGCATGATCCCAACATCCGTTACGCCTACGGTTATCCAGTCGGATCCGCCATCGCCAAAGGGAAGATAACCGCCATCGACAGTTCCGCGGCCAAAAAGGCGGCGGGCGTGCTTGGCGTCGTCACCACGCTTGATGTCGGCGACCTGAAAAAGGGGAAGTTCAACACCGCGAACCTGTTCGGCGGAAGCAATATCCAGCACTACCACCAGGCCGTCGCGGTCGTCATCGCCGAGACGTTCGAACAAGCGCGCGCTGCCGCTGCTTTGCTCAAGGTCGATTACGCTCCTGAAAAAGGCTCGTTCGACCTGCGCGGCGAGATGGGGAATGCCAAGTCCCCTGATCCATCGACTGAACCTGAAAGCTCAGTCGGGGACTTTAATGGCGCCTACCGCGCAGCAGCGGTGACGCTAGACGCCGAGTACACGACGCCTGACCAGTCTCATTCGATGATGGAGCCGCATGCCTCGATCGCGACATGGGACGGCGACGAGGTGACTGTGTGGACGTCGAACCAGATGATTGACTGGTCGCGCACAGACCTCGCGACGACCCTTGGCGTCGACAAGGAGAACGTCCATCTGATGTCGCCGTTTATCGGCGGCGGTTTCGGCGGCAAGCTTTTCCTCAGAGTCGACGCGGTCCTGGCCGCTTTCGCAGCCAAGGCCGTCGGCCGCCCGGTGAAAGTCGCGCTTCCCCGCCCGATGATGCCGAACAACACGACCCATCGTCCGGCGACCATCCAGCGCATTCGCATCGGGGCCGAGCGGGATGGCAAGATCACCGCCATCGCGCATGAAAGCTGGTCCGGCGATCTTCCCGGTGGAGGGCCTGAAACCGCCGTCATGCAGACGCGCCTGCTTTATGCGGGCGCCAACCGGATGACGGCCATGAAGCTTGCCACATTGGATCTTCCGGAAGGCAACGCCATGCGGGCGCCAGGCGAGGCGCCGGGTCTAATGGCGCTTGAGATTGCGATCGACGAAATGGCGGAAAAGCTCGGGATGGATCCCATCGAATTCCGGATCGCCAACGATACGCAAGTCGATCCCGAGAAGCCGGAACGTCCGTTCTCCCATCGCGATCTCATTGGCTGCCTCAAGCTAGGCGCAGAAAAGTTCGGATGGGACAAGCGTGGTCTCCCGGCGAGCCGGCGCGAAGGCCAGTGGATGATCGGCATGGGCGTTGCCGTCGCCTTTCGCAACAATCTCGTCTTGCCGTCGGGGGCGCGCGTCAAGCTTGACCGTGAAGGTGTTGTCACCGTCGAAACCGACATGACCGATATCGGTACCGGCAGTTATACGATCATCGCCCAGACCGCCGCCGAAATGATGGGTGTCGGCGTGGACAAGGTGGCGGTTCAGCTCGGTGATTCCCGCTTTCCAGTATCTGCAGGTTCCGGCGGGCAGTTTGGTGCCAATTCTGCAACCTCCGGCGTTTATGCGGCCTGCATTAAGCTGCGCGAAACGGTTGCCAGCAAGCTCGGCTTCAACTCGACAGACATCGTCTTCGAAAACGGAGAAGTCCGAGCCGGCAACCGGTCCGTCCGACTGGCGGAAGCTGCCGGCGCGGAAGGGCTTATCGGCGAGGATACGATGACGTGGGGCGATCTGACCAAGACGCACCAGCAATCCACGTTCGGCGGACACTTCGTCGAGGTCGGGGTTGATGTGGCGACCGGTGAAACCCGTATTCGCCGCATGCTCGCAGTCTGTGCGGCGGGTCGCATCCTCAATCCGATTACCGCCCGCAGCCAGGTCATTGGTGCGATGACCATGGGCGCCGGCGGCGCGTTGTCGGAGGAACTCGCGGTCGACACCCGCCACGGTTTCTTCGTCAATCATGACCTCGCCGGATACGAGGTGCCGGTCCATGCGGACATTCCGCACCAGGAGGTCATCTTCATGGACGAAACCGACCCTTACTCTTCTCCGATGAAGGCGAAGGGGGTGGGAGAGCTGGGGCTTTGCGGTGTTTCTGCCGCCATTGCCAACGCCATCTACAATGCGACCGGCGTTCGCGTCAGGCACTATCCGATCACACTGGACAAGCTCATTGGCGAATTGCCCGACGTTGCCTAAACATTCGCGGTGGCCGGTTCGGCCACCGCTGAACCTGCGAGGACGGATTTGAACGACATCTGCTTAGCAACAATGCCGGTGCCCGTGAGGGTGAGCTCGGCCGATAATCCCGCAGACATACTTCGCTTCGCGGCTGAGGCTATGAGTCACGGTCCGGCGGCCCTTGCAACTCTTATCGAAATCAGAGGAGGGGCTGCTCGGGCTCTTGGTGCGCACGTCGCCGTTGCTGCCGACGGCAGATTTTGTGGATACGTTTCTGGCGGGTGCGTCGAGGCTGCCGTAGCGGCCGAAGCCCTCCAGGCGATCGCGGAAAATCGAGACCGGGTCGTGAAGTTCGGGGAAGGGTCGCCGTTCTTTGATATCGCGCTGCCCTGTGGTGGAGGCATCTCGGTCGCCATACATGTTCTGCGTGACGCAGGAATACTGTACGATGTTATAAGCAATTTGGCCAATCGCCGATCAGCTGCTTTAGCGTATACGCTGCAATCGCAGTCGCTCGTTCCTGTTGACAAGCTTCCCGGGCGATCGGAGTGGCGTGACAGTACGTTCGTGTCGCTCTACCGTCCGCAAACAAGGGTTGTTCTTTCCGGTCAGACGGGAGAGGCCGAGGCCGTCCGTCATATCGCAGAGGCTTCGGGTTACGACGTACAGCTCATAGCAAATAACCGGTCCCAGTCCGCTCTCGGCTCTATCCAAATCGATCCGTTCACGGCTGTCGTGCTCCTGCACCACGACCTGGATCAGGAAATCGCGATCCTGAAAAAGGCTCTGGCATCCCAGGCATTCTACATCGGGGCACTTGGGAGCACGCGTACGCACCGGCGCCGTATCGAACGGCTGAGATCGCAGGGCATTTCTTCGGACTGTTGTGAACGTATCAAAGCGCCAATTGGACTATTTGGCCCTACGCGAGATGCCACTTCGTTAGCACTCTCGGTTCTCGCCGATGTGGCCGCTACTCGCCTTGCGGTGTTCGCATGAGCATCGATCTCCCGCAAAAAAATGCGTCCGGTGTCCCACTTGGCCTGTCTCAACGGAGACCCGCTCCGATGGTCGACCGGTACGGCCGCGCGGTTACCTATCTGCGTGTCTCGGTCACAGATCGATGCGACTTCCGCTGTACGTATTGCATGGCGGAGAACATGACGTTCCTGCCAAAAAAGGACCTGCTGACGCTGGAGGAGCTCGACCGGCTCTGTTCGGCCTTTGTCGCCAAGGGTGTCCGCAAGCTTCGGCTGACCGGCGGCGAACCTCTGGTGCGCAAGAACATCATGTATCTGGTCCGGTCGATCGGTCGCCATATCGAAGCCGGTGACCTCGACGAACTGACGCTGACGACAAACGGGTCCCAGTTGGCCCGCCACGCCCAGGAACTTTACGATTGCGGCGTTCGGCGCATCAACATCTCGCTCGATACGCTCGATCCTGACAAGTTCAAAACCATCACGCGCTGGGGTGACTTCTGCAAGGTGATGGAAGGCATCGATGCGGCGCAGAAGGCCGGCCTGAAGATCAAACTGAACGCGGTCGCGCTCAAGGATTTCAACGATGGCGAAATGCCTGAGATGATCCGCTTCGCGCACGGCCGCGGCATGGATCTGACCGTTATCGAAACCATGCCCATGGGCGAGATAGAAGAAGACCGCACCGACCGCTACCTGCCACTGTCTGCCCTGCGCGAAGATCTCGAAAGGCAATTCACCTTCAGGGATATCCTCTATAAGACCGGCGGCCCGGCCCGATATGTTGAAGTCGCCGAAACCGGCGGGCGGTTGGGCTTCATCACGCCGATGACGCATAATTTCTGCGAGGGCTGCAACCGCGTGCGCCTCACCTGCACGGGTACGCTCTACATGTGCCTCGGCCAGAACGACGCTGCCGATCTTCGGGCCGCCCTTCGCGCATCCGACGATCCGGCCGTTCTTTCGGAAGCGATCGATGAGGCGATCTCGCGCAAGCCAAAAGGCCACGACTTCATCATCAACCGCAACAACCGCCCGGCCGTCTCGCGCCACATGAGCGTCACCGGCGGGTGACGTATGGAATATGTAATATCCGCCGTTGCCTTCAGGTCAAACTTGGGAGCGTCATAACCTTGGGGGATTAATCGATGTAGCGCATGACCGTATGCGCGATAAACCAGCTAATATTCGACAAAGCTATTGTGTAAAAGATCTCTATCAGCAATGGAGAATGTTATCAAAATGTCTGGCTTTCAATCCTGCACCTTCGCGGTGCTCGCCTTCGTTTCCGCCATGGGGTGGGTTGCGCATATACAGCAATGCACCAGCTGATCGTTGGCTAAATCGATTTTCTTATGCGACATCGTCTTGTTGAAACTTGACGAAAATGAAGTAGCGCGTACCCGTCGCCGCGATGGCGCCTTATAGCTGTTTTGAGAGCACCTCGACAGCGAGCACGACAACTCAAGCAAGTCACCGGGGAGCGGTTCCAGGCTGTTGGCTACATAAATAGCTCCGACGACGGCCTCTTTCGTCCGGTGCCGTTTTGGTACGGGGGCGTCTGCTCACTTGAAGAAACGATTTTCTGTGCCAATGCGGCCGGTCGCCGATCAGCTCATCCACTGGCCGCCATCTACGTTGTAAGTTTGGGAAACGACATAATCCGACTCCGACGAAGCCAAAAATACGGCCATGCCGGTTAGATCCTGGGCGGTTCCCATACGGCCATAAGGTACAGCCTCGCCGACTTCCTTTTTCTTCTGGCCAGGTTCTTTGCCTTCGTATTTCGCAAAGAACGCATCGACGCCATCCCAGTGTTCGCCGTCGACGACACCAGGCGCGATGGCGTTGACATTGATCCGGTGCTGAATGAGGTCTAGGCCCGCCGATTGCGTAAGGCTAATCACCGCAGCCTTCGTGGCGCAATAAACGGCAACAAGAGCCTCGCCCCGTCGGCCTGCCTGCGATGCCATGTTGATAATCTTCCCGCCGTTGCCTTGCGCGATCATCTGCTTAGCGACCGATTGTAGCGTGAAGAGCGGGCCATAGACGTTCACATCGAAAATTCTGCGGTAGTCCGACTCTGCGATTTCGACGATAGGCGCTGCCGTGAACAGCGCCGCATTGTTGACCAGGATGTCAATCCTCCCAAAAACCTCCACCACCTTTTGAACGGCCTGGTTGATGCTGTCCTTCTTAGTGACGTCGAGCTTCACTGCGATCGCGCCATTACCGAGTTCGGTGGCGGCCGTTTCCGCACGGGCGATATCGATGTCGCAGATTGCGACCCGGGCGCCTTCCGTTAGGTATGCTCTTGCGAATTCTAGTCCTATTCCGCGGGCCGCGCCTGTAATCATCGCGATCTTGTTTTCGAGCCTCAAGGCCATATGTGTCTCCCTATATTATTTGTTTGGTGGCTTAGAAGATCCTGGGAAAGTGCCGGACGAGATGGTTCCCGAAGAACCTGCGGATGCGTTCGTTTAAAAACACCTGAGGGCCGCCATCAGAGCCGGATGCAATCGCAATCTTGATATCAACATCCAGTGTTTGCAATTCTTCGGCAGTTTTCATCGCGTGAGCTAGCGATCTGTCGCTTGCATCAACAAGCATAAGGATCGGCGGTAACTCGAAGAGCACCCAACCTTGCGATGCAGTTTTGATCCTGTAGGGCCTCGTGTGGGCACGGCAAAGCCTTGCCAAGTTGTCGAGTAAGTCCAGATCGCTGCCGATTACGGCAATCGCGCCGGGCAATGGCATACCGACGAACCCGTCACGCAATAGTTCGGACAAGTCCTCACTCCGCGGCCCGGAGCGGCAGACCATACCGAGGGAACACGAATTCGAATGGCTCTCGAGCTTGATCCAGCTAGTCCGAAGGTCGCTCTTCGCTACGATGCATGTGTGGCTTTGAAGATCATGCGCGTCTCGCTTCAGGTATATTTCGACATGATTGCGATCGGCTACACTCACTGGCTTCGGAAATTGGCCGGTCATCTCAATGGGAATCCCAGAATGCGGCGGGGTCCGTGAAATCGCTAGACTACTGTGCATCCAATCGTCCTCCTGAAGATGAGAGGAGAATACTGGGCGCAATAGATGAGAACTAGCGTCCTCTCTGCGTCGGAATGATGAAATTATATCCCGATTGAGTGACTTAAAAGTCGAAGACTATTCCTTCGGGACAGCATAGGTCATTTCGCGGACACGACATTCTTGCGGTATGTTGCCGGAGTAATACGCCGAGACTTTCTGAAGGACCTGTTGAAATTGGACATGTTTTCGTATCCGACCTCAGCCGATATGCTGGTAACGGAAAGATCGGTGCGGATCAGAAGTTCGCAAGCCTTCGCTATCCTGAGTTCGCTTAAATAGTGGGTGAATGTTGTACCAGTGTTGCGCTTGAAGAACCGCGAGAATGATGTTTCCGTCATTCCGACCATCGCTGCCGCCTGGGGTAGACGAACTTTGGAATGATAATTCGCCGCCATCCACGTCAGGACATCACGGACAGATGGATCGGGCACAGTCTTGGCTTGGGCCGCGAAACCTGTCGACGACAGCAGGCTGTAGGTTGAACTGGTTGATAGTCCGTGGAGGAGGGCAAAAAAGAGGGAAAGGCGTTCGAGCCCACGCGTTTTGCCGATCGCTTCCATCAGATAGGCGCCCTTTTCACGCGTCTCACCGTGAAAAGCGATGCCTCTCCGGGCGAGTAGAAGGAACGCTTTCAGTCCGGCCACTTCCGGCATTGCATTGGTTGTCTCTAATATACGCTCCTCGTCAAACTGCAGGATAACGTCTCTCGCTGCTACGCGCTCGCCGGCCCTGAGTGGTGTAACCCAGTTGTGGGGCAATCCCCGCCCAACGATGAAGAGGTCACCAGGTCCGAAGCTTCCGATATAGTCGCCAATGTGACATGTGCCGCCTGCGTTTCTGATCAGGTGAATTTCACATTCGGGATGTGAATTCCAGACACTCCACGACAAAGGATAATCATCCGTTCGCCAGACGAAACATTCCGTCGCCGACGGTATGATTGGTTCATAGACCGGATTATGAGGGCCGGACTTGGAAGTGGGTAAGGTCAATGCATCCTCGGGCGTCGCACGCAACACATATTCGTAGCACAAATTCAACGTGTCTTGACCACAACCGTCGAAATCGTTCGGAGGCAGTCAGTGGCTTGCGTGATCAGCTCGATGGCTGCGGCACAAACAACCCGCCGCGATCTCACGATCGTGTCCCGGGAGATGGTGTAGCTGAATAAGGGTGGTCATCGGGATTTTCCGGTAGGGTTGGGTTGTTCAAGC
>NZ_JAFLMY010000035.1:0-34971 GCF_017313375.1 Agrobacterium sp. Ap1 | reverse complement strand
AAAGCTGAGCGGAAACCGGTAATAGAGCCAGACCGCATGGGCAATGATCTCGGCGGGGAAACGGTGGCGTCTAAAGTTAGCAGGCGAGATCTCGGTCATGGTCACTGAATACCAGCACGGTCACAACAAAGTCGTTAAGCCGACGCTACCTTCCTTTGAGTTTGGTCATTTTGTTTTCCTAGACGGATGTTGACCGGCAAAAGATCGCAGATGGCAGGTCGATCTACGAAGCAGAGGAAACTCATTTTTCAGCCATAAGGCGAAAATCGCCGCGACCCCAGACACAGAAGCGAGCAAAGTTATCTACTCATCCAATCAACTGACGAGGGGCTAGCTCGGAAAGGAGAGGCTGTACCTCTATCTGATCAGCACTAGGATTTACTTCGGTTCAGCGTCTAATCTAATTGACCGGATGCCATATCCAGATTTCCACTTTCTTGAGAAAGAAATTCTATCTTTCGATACAAATCTGCGGTGTGATCCTTTGTGCGGCGCTCTTCTGGGACCTAGTTTCGATATAAACGCAGGCGCTAGAGCAAAAATGAATCAAGCCACTCGTGTACAGAATCCTCACGTTCACTCTGAATTCAGGGCCACGCCAGACAGCCTGAAATCCGTGATGAGACAGGTTGCCGGGACAGTTTCCGTTATTACTGCAGGCGTAGGCGACGCAAGAACGGGCGCTACGGTGACGTCGGCGACCGCGCTCTCCGTCGATCCGCCAACCATGATCGTCAACATAAACCGATCATCATCGACTTGGCCCGTGCTTGCGTCGCACAATCATTTTTGCATCAATGTCCTTGGTGTCGAAGATCAGGCCGTAGCCCACAGATTTTCTGGAGCAGATGGCTTGAAAGGCGTGCAACGATACGAGGGCGCGCAATGGACAACACTTTCAAGTGGAGCAAGCGCACTGATCGGGGCGCTCGCTTCCATAGACTGTGAAGTCGAAGAGGTTTTCGAGCGGCATAGCCATGCCATAATCATTGGTCGCGTACTTGCGATCCAGCTCCGCGGCGGTGCACCTCTCCTTTATTCTCAAGGTAGATATCAGTCTCTGAAACCGTGATAAACCGAACTATTTCGCTGCATGCGAAAGGTGCACCGAGCCAGTAGCATCAAGGGGACGCTTCGAAGGTCTTCGAAGAGAGGGAGGCACGAGATTGGCAATGGATACGCTGGATCGTAAAATACTGAGCGTATTGCAGCGTGACGCTTCCCTAACTGTGACTGATGTCGCGAAGATTGTCGGCATTTCGTCAACGCCCTGTTGGCGGCGGATCCAGAAAATGCGCGATGAGGGCGTCATAACAGGTAGCGTAGCATTGTTAGATGGGCGCAAGATCAACGCAGGTATCACAGCTTTCGTATCAGTTGTGACGGCAAGTCATTCCGGCGAATGGTTGAAGCGGTTTTCGGAGGTCGTAAATGACTTACCGGAGATCACGGAACTGTACCGGTTAAGCGGCAATGTCGACTATTTGCTCAAGGTGATTGTGCCGGACATCGCAGCCTATGACAAATTTCACAAGCGCCTGACGGAGAGGATCGACATTCAGTCCTCGTCACCCAGGTTTGCCGTTGAGCAAATCAAGAGCACGACAGAGCTCCCACTCGAATATCTCCGCATCAAGTAGCTTGCCTTCTAGAGACCGTGCCTACGTTCCCGTGGCATTAGGTCCTTGAGGGAGCAGCACAGCTTATGCCGCATCTGGTGGCGTCGTTCGCTCGGCTTCATAGAAGAGGGGCGGCTAAATGCTAGCCGCCCAAGTTAGGAGGCTGCACACCTCTGGAGAGGAACTGACAACGAAAGAAAACCACTATCGCTGCTATACCAAGGCTACGCGGAGCACGTAAGCAAATGAAGAAAAGTTCATGCGTAATATGTCGCGGTTGAGAAAGGGATTTGCGGAAGTTCAACAGCTTCTTGTTTATCAGCTATCACTGCGACTTGGACGGTACGCTATCGAGATTGAGCACGGCACGAAGATGGGCCGCCGCAGCCTTATCCGCCTGCGGCTACCCGTCGTAGTCGCAGGGTCTCTTCTCAAGGAGGGATGATCTCAGGAATTATTTTTTCGCTCTGGCGGTCAAATACCAGGAGTGCGTTTCTTTAGTCTACAATTTTACTAGATAACATGATCTCCATCAATTCGGGGCGCTCCCTGCCTCGTTGTGGAGAGGAATATCATGGTAATTCCATCGACAGCTTCCAGCATTGCATCTCCTTCCGCCTCCCTCGAACTCGACGCCGACGTGCTCGTCATCGGCGGTGGCCCCGCCGGCACGTGGGCGGCGATATCGGCCTCCGCCAAGGGAGCAAAGGTCGTACTCGTCGACAAGGGCTTCTGCGGCTCGTCCGGCGCAACGGCACCTTCGGGCACCGGCGTGTGGTATGTGCCACCAGACCCTGCCAAGCGCGCGGCAGCCATGAACAGCCGCTGGGATCTGGGTGGAAGACTTGCCGACCCGGCATGGATGCGCCGTACGCTCGATCAGACCTATGCGAATGTCAATCAGCTGGCCGAGTGGGGCCATCCATTCCGCAATGACGAGAACGGCCAGTCCATCCGCCGAAGCCTCGACGGTCCGGACTATATGCGCCTGATGCGCAAGCGCACGAAGTCGGCGGGCGTCAAGATTCTCGATCACAGCCCGGCCATGGAACTGCTGCGTGATGAAAGCGGCGCAGTTGCCGGTGCGGCAGGTATCCGTCGCCAGAAGGGCGACACATGGCTCGTTCGCGCAGGCGCTGTCGTCATCGCGACCGGCGGCTGCGCATTCCTCAGCAAGGCGCTCGGCTGTAACGTGCTCACCGGTGACGGCCTCCTTCTGGCAGCGGAACTCGGCGCGGAAATGTCCGGCATGGAGTTTTCGACGGCTTATGCCATGGCCCTTGAAGGCGGTTCGGTGACCAAGACGCGATTCTATGATTGGGCCTCGTTCACCTTCGAGGACGGATCGCCGATACCGGGTGCGGCCTCCAAGGGGGGCCGATCGGCAATCGCCCGGGTTCTTCAGACACAGCGCGTATTTGCGCAGCTGGACAAGGCGGATGCCCAGACAGAGCAGGCAATGCGCTACGCCCAGCCCAACTTTTTCCTGCCGCTCGACCGGATGGGTATCGATCCCTTCAGACAGCGGTTCCCGGTGACATTGCTGCTGGAAGGCACGGTGCGTGGAACCGGTGGTTTAAGGCTTGTTGACAGCGGATGTGCGACAACGGTGCCCGGCCTCTATGCGGCCGGAGACGCAGCAACGCGGGAACTCGTCTGTGGCGCCTTCACCGGCGGCGGAAGCCACAATGCGGCATGGGCCATGTCATCCGGCTTCTGGGCGGGCAATGCCGCCGGCGACTATGGCCAGCGACACCGTGGTGTGACCCGCCGCTTTGTCCGTGCCGGAAGAGTGGGCGTTGCCGATGGACCGGCGCATGCCATCGATGCCGAGCAACTGATCGAGGCCGTGAAGGCAGAGGTTCATCCCTATGACCGAAACTATCTGCGCAGTGCCGCAGGACTGAACGATTCGCTCGGTCGTCTCGATGGCCTCTGGTCCGGCATCCGAACCGCCGGGGCTGCCTCGCTCCAAGACGTTCAGCGGACCCGCGAAGGGGTGGCAATGCTCGCCACATCGCGCTGGATGTATCGCAGTGCTCTCTCACGCACCGAAACACGTGGCATGCACAAACGCGAGGACTTCCCGGCGAGGGACGACAACCAGTTGCACTACACCACGAGCGGTGGCCTGGAAGAAGTCTGGATCGGCAAGCAGCGCGCGGCATCGCCGGAACTCGAGGTTCTGGCAGCATGATCGAGGTCATCAGCAACGACCGTTGCACGGGTTGCAACATCTGCGTCAACGTCTGTCCCACCAACGTATTCGACCTCAAGCCCGGCGGCATCCCCGTCATCGCGCGCCAGGACGATTGCCAGACCTGCTTCATGTGCGAGGTCTACTGTCCGGACGACGCACTTTATGTGGCCCCGCAGGCCACTCAGCTGACGGGCATCACGGCCGCAGAACTTGAGGCGCGCAATATCTTCGGCAGCTACCGCAAAGCCATCGGCTGGGTAAAAGGCGGCAGACCCCGCCCCAGCCATGAGGTCATGAAAAGCCTCGACCATCATTGATGAGCAAACCGGCGGCCGGTTGCGGCCAGCCTTTCCTAAACACGCATCGACAGGATCTTACCCATGCCATCAACACGCCGTACGTTTCTGGGGCTGGCTGCGACAACGCTTGCTCTTCCCACCACATTCTCGATTGTCCGCGCTCAAACCAAGCCACAGGTTATCAGGCTCGCCGGGCCGGGAAATGCCGCCGGCCGACCCTATGGCAACGGCTCGATCGGCATCCTGCGCGGCCTTGAGCTTCTCGAGAAAGAATTCGAGAAGGATGGTATCAGCGTCGAATGGCAGTTCCCACGCGGAACCGGTCCGGCAATCAACGAGGCCTTCGCCAATCAGCAGTTGGAATTTGCCAGTTATGGCGGATTGCCGAATATCGTCGGCCGAGGCGCTGGCGTGCGCACCATCGTTCTCGCGGCATCCGGCATTTCGCCAACCTATGTTGCGGTACGGCCCGCTGCCGGCATCAAGACGCTTGCCGATCTCAAGGGCAAGAAGGTCGCCTTCCAACGCGGAACCATCTTCGAGCTATCGCTGTCTCTGATCCTGGCAGGCGTCGGCCTCAAGAACGGAGATGTCCAGCTCTTCGATCTTCAGGGCGCGGATCAGACAGCCGCGATCCAATCCGGCGATGTCGACGTGATACTCGGCCAGGGTAATCAGGTGCTGGCCCTGGTGCAAAAGGGTTTGGTCGAGGTGCTCTACAGCACCAAGGGCCCGGCCCCCGGTTCGACATTCGGCTCGTTCACCGTGCTCGAAAGCTTCGCGAAGGAGAACCCGGACATCGTTGAGCGCGTGCTGCGTAGCTACGTAGAGGCGTCGCATTTCGCGAGCCTCGATGAAAACCGCGAAAAGCTCTATGACATTTGGGCGCTAACCGGCTCCCCCCGCGAGAGCTACGTGACGGACTATGCAGATGACGATCTGCGCGACCGAAATAGCCCCCTGATCGATGACTTCTACCGCACGAATATCAAGGCAGGTCTGGACTTCACCCTGGAGCAGAAGCTGGTGCGCCGTCCATTCGATGTTGACGAGTGGATCAAGAATGACCTGCTCACCAAGACACTAGCAGAACTGGGTTACTCCGAATTCTGGGCACCGCGAGCTGCCGACGGCAAGACGCCGGCCTGAAGGCCGGATCGAAGACCAATCCCGCAAGGTCGAAAACGCAGCGGCCAGCACCTCACGACGTAGTCGGACCGGGAGTGAGAAGCGAGCCGCTGTGCGCCGGACAGATGAAGGTGCCAAACATGGCTGATGTGACATTCAAATCCTATGCGATCACGGATCCCTCGCCGGAAAAGACCTCGGAGCGTGGACCGCGGGTCTTTGCTCCGTCCGGTCTTCGTCTCACAGGCTGGGTGGCAAAGCTCTTGCTCGGGCTTGCAGTGCCCCTGACCCTGCTCGCATTGTGGTCCTATGCCACCCGTCAGGAATGGTTGGCAGAACAGATCCTTCCCGATCCTCTCCTTGTCTACGATACGACGCTTGACCTTCTCGTGACCGGCCAACTGACGAGCGAACTGGCCGTCAGCCTCGGTCGTGTTCTTGCGGGGCTTGCAATCGGTGGCGGGCTCGGCCTGTTTTTCGGAGTGGCTTTCGGTCTCGTTCGGCCTATGGACATCTATGTTGCACCGACGATCCGCGCAATCTGCCTTGTTCCTTCACTTGGATGGCTACCCTTTTTCATGCTGGTCTTCGGCATTGGCGAGACGCTGAAGATCATTCTCATCGCCAAGACCTGCTTTCTGCCGCTTATGGTCGGCGCCTATGAAGGGATACGCTCCCGCCCCCACAAATATGACGATGTGGCGGATGTGCTCGAGCTGTCGAGGTTTGCCCGGATACGCTTCGTTGTCTGGCCCTCCATCCTTCCCGCGATCCTCACGGGGCTCAGGCAAGCGATGAGCCGAGGCTGGAAAGTGCTGATCCTGGTGGAGATGATCTCCTCGGCGGCGGGTCTCGGCTATCTGATGATGTGGGGGCGCAAGGCCTTTCAGCTGGACGTTGTCTTTGCCACTATCGTCGTGATCGGCCTGGCCGGCTGGGCTCTCGATTTCGCGCTTACCAAATTTCAGCACCGGATTACCGCCTGGTCCTTCCAATCGGCTGCGTGAGGAAAGCCCCATGACAACGTCGCCGAATGTAATTTCCCGGTCAGGCCTTCTCTGGCGGTCGCTCGTCCTGCCGGCCGGGCTGATCGTTCTTTGGTCGCTGCTCGATGCCGCCGGTATGCTGAACAGCGATATCCTCGTCTCGCCCGCTCAGTTGGTTGCCAGCGCCTACCAGGGGTTTGCCGACGGTTCGCTCCCCGGTGCGGCCCTTGCGACCCTGCTTCGCGCCTTCACGGGCTGGGTTATCGGGGCCTCCCTTGGGCTGGCAGTGGGACTTCTGATCGGATTGTCCGGCATAGCGCGGGGCCTTTTCGACCCATCGATCGCCAGTCTTCGTCAGATCGCGCTTTTTGCCTGGATTCCGCTTCTCAGCGCATGGTTCGGCAATGGCGAGGTTATGAAGATCATTCTTATCTCGCTTGGCGCATTCTTCCCGATGGCGCTCGGCACCCAGGCGGGCTGCCAGAATGTACCGGCATCCTACCGTGAGGTAGGCCGCGTTCTCGAACTGAGTCGCCTCGCCACGCTGACAAAAATCATTCTGCCCGCTGCAGTACCGGCCCTACTGACCGGCGTGGAACTGTCCCTGAACATCGCATGGCTCGGTACATTTGGCGCGGAATACCTGATCGGCACCGGTTACATCAACGGCATGGGTGACGGCCTGGGCGCGTATCTCGCGGCGGCCAGAGAATATGCACGCATGGACCAGGTCCTGCTTGGCGTTCTGTTGCTGGCCATCATCGGGCTCGGTCTAGATCGCCTGATTATCGGATTTTCAAGGAGGCTCATACCATGGCGGACGGCCTGACCATTTCAGCTGCCAAGACAATCTATACGGGATCTGTAACCATTGCGGACGTCTCAAAAACCTTCCAGGTGGAAGATCGCACGGTTCACGCCCTCGACAAGGTTTCCCTTGCAATCGAGCCCGGCGAGTTCATCAGCATTGTCGGGCCGAGCGGTTGCGGAAAATCCACACTGCTGCGCTTCCTCGCCGGCCTCGACAGGCCTGATAATGGCAGCGTGAGCGTGGACGGCGAAACGATCGAACGCCCGAGCCTCAAACGCGGCATCGTCTTTCAGGATCACCGGCTTCTCCCATGGCTCAATGTTGAGAGGAATATTGCTCTCGGCCTTCACTCGGTCGCGGGATCGGAACCAGCCAAGAATGAAAGGGTTCGCTACCTGATCGATCTCGTCGGCCTCAACGGCTTCGAGAAGGCGTTGCCGCATGAGCTTTCCGGCGGCATGTCCCAGCGCGCGGCGATTGCCCGCGGACTAGCGCCTCGTCCACCACTGCTCTTGCTCGACGAGCCGCTCGGTGCGCTGGACTCGCTCACACGCAGCCAACTTCAGGACGAACTCCTGGCTATATGGGAGCGCGAGAAGAGCACGGTGGTAATGGTGACGCATGACGTCGAGGAAGCTATATATCTGTCGGATCGGGTCATCGTGATGGAACCTCGGCCGGGGCGGATCGCACGGATTTTCGACATCCGGGGTCCACGCCCGCGCCATCGCGATGACGCAGGCTTTGTCGCCATTCGACGCGAAATCACCGACCTGCTGGCGCAGCGAAAAGCCCGCTCTGGCCAGTGAACGGCGGTCGCGCCTAGCCTCATATCAGGCCTTTTACACGGGGTTAGGTGTCGACTTGCAGTACGTCATTGAACCGATTGAACGCCCCACAAAGTGCGATCCGCCACGTGAGCTCAACGAGCTGCGCATCGCTGAAATGCACTTTTAGATCCGCAATGACCTGATCACGAATACGATGCCAATCGCTCGACACGGCGATTGCATATTCCACCACCTTGCGATCCAAATCCGTCAGGCCGCCGAATGTCCTCAGGTCCTCCAGTGTTTCGACACCATCGATGTTCAATCCGGCAACCGCGAGCTTGGGGGCATGCTGGTCGACGCAAAATTCGCATTTGTTGACCAATGAGACGGCGATGATCCCAAGCTCCAGATAGCGCTTATCCAGAACGGCTTCGTCAGAAAGTTGGGTGAGAAGCCTCCACATATGCTCAAAGACGGGCAAGCGGTTCGCCATGACGCCTGCCTGTACTTCGAACGGCCCGTATGACCTCATCTTGTCCCATAGCGGCTTGAGATCTTCGGGAAGGGCGTCGCGTTGAAGAGCGGGTACTCTGGGCATCAATTTGCTCCTGATTTGAGGGCGGCAGCCGCGACCACCGTCGGTTTCTCACGGCCAAAACCCTGCGGCTTGAAAACAAGGATCGCGACGAGTGCGACCCCGACAAAAATCAATCTCAGGGAGGCAAGGGTTGCACCATCAAGCCCCGGCACGAAATCGACCAGAAAACGGCTGCCTTCCAAAAGCGAGATCAAAACGATTGCCGCTGCGAGTACGCCTATATTGCTCCCTCGTCCTCCCACCACTACAGCCATGAGCGCATAGGCCGTTATGATTGCTGAAAATTGTGTAGGGTCGACGTAGGAGTAGTAGAAGCTGTGAAGCGAACCGGCCAAGCCCAGGATGACGCCACCGAGCGCAAAGGTTCTGACCCGGATCGATAGCACCGAATGCCCCAGTGACGACACGATATCTGGATCATCGCGTGTCGCTCTCATCAGTCTACCGAAAGGCGACTTCGCCAGAAGGGTCAAGACAAGATAAACTGCACCCAGCGCCATGCCTGAGAACGCTAGGAACGTGATGTCGGCCCAAGCCTGTGGAACGATGGATGCGAATGGCCGTGAAATACCGGATATACCGAGCGTCCCCATCGTCAGCCAATCCTCGTAGCTGATGAGTAGCCTTACACATTCTGCAAAGCCAAGCGTTACGATAGCAAGATAGTCCTCACTCAGCCGGATCGAGATGAGGCTCACGAGAGCGGAAATCACAGCAGTGCCAATCATGGCAATCGCCATCGAAACAACAGGCGGCGCTCCCGAGACGGTCAGCAGCGCTGCGATATACGCGCCGAGCATGTAGAACCCGAACAAGCCGAAATTGACCAGCCCGCCCATGCCCCATTGAAGATTGAGGGCCAGTCCAGCCATAGTGGCCATGACAACGACGCAGAGTGTTGCGATCAGATAAGCAGTCATCGCTGCACCCACTTCGTTCCGAAAATGCCCCAGGGGCGGACAATCAGCAGAAGTGTCATTATTCCAAAAGCGACGATCAAGCGGTAGTGCGCAGCCATGAAGAGTGTCGCAAACTCCTCAGCCAATCCCAACACGACCGCGCCGGCGACTGCTGCCATCGGGCTGGCAATGCCTCCAAGGATTGCAGCGGTGAAAACTTGCAGGAGATAATTCCAACCCATTTGCGGTTCGATGTTCGTATCGATCCCGATCAACACACCGGCCAATGCGGCAAGCGCTCCAGAAATCGCCCAGACGGACGCAACGACCTTTCCGCGTTCGATGCCACGTGATGCCGCCAGGGATGGGTTGTCTGCTACCGCTCTCATGGCTCGACCCAGTTTGGAAAATCGAAACACAAGCCAGACAGCCAGCAGGGATGCGAGCACCGTCGCTACTATGATTAATTGCTCTTGGTTGACCCGGAGCCCCCAAAACCGAAACGGACGCGCCACCGCAAGGTCGAAACTCCGTGGCGAATTTCCCGCGAAAAGCCTGACGATGTTCTCGAGCGCGATTCCAATTCCCATCGATGCGACAAGAAGGATAAGGCCCGAGCGGTCACGCAGATGGCGATACGAAACATAGTCGATGCCTATTGCTATCAATCCTGTCGCGATCGCGCCACTAGAGGCGGCAAGCCAAAGCGGCAGTTGCAACACTATATTGGCGTACCACGTGACGAAAGCTCCGACCGTCACATAGGATCCGATCGCGTAGTTCGGGAACCGAAGAACGCTGAACGTGAGCGAAAGCGCAAGCGCAGGAAGCGCCAGGATGAGACCCGTCGTGAGGCCGTTGATTATCATTTGGCCCATCAGTGACCTCCAAGATAAAGGCGTCTGATATCAGGATCGGCGAGCACCACATCTGACGCCCCCTGCAGCCGCACCTGCCCGTTGACGAGTACAAGGCCGTGGTCGGATGCGCCAAGTCCAAGCCGAGTGTTCTGCTCGATCAGGAACAAGGTAACTCCGGACCTCGAGACGCGACCGATGATCTCGAACAGCAGCTCTGCGTTTCGTGGAGAAAGTCCCGCGGATGGCTCATCGAGTGCCAATATGCGAGGATTGGGAACGAGCGCTGACGCCATCGCCACCATCTGTCGCTGGCCGCCACTCAGAACACCTGCGCGTTCATGAAGCTTGCTTCCGATTTCAGGGAAAAGCTCAAGCAGATCGCGCAGCCGTGAGGCAAAGGGAGTGGCCCTGGATGCTCGCACGAAGTCATAGGCAACACGAAGATTGTCGATAACGGACATGTTCGGAAAGACGTTTGCCTCCTGCGGTACATAACCCAATCCAGCCTCGGCCCGCTCAGCCGTAGACCAGCTGGTGATGTCCGTACCGTCGAGATAGATTCTTCCCGCCGTTGGCCTAACAAGGCCTAGCACTGTCTTCATCAGTGTGGATTTACCAGAGCCATTCGGCCCGACAACGGTCAGTATTTTTCCAGCTTCTGCGTTGAAGCTGACGCCACGAAGTACGGGTTGCGCGCCATATCCGGCCACCAGATTTTCTGCGATCAGACTTTTGGAGGCCACTGTCATGCGCTATACCCGAGATATGCATTTGCGACCTCATCGTTACTGACGACCTCGTCGAAGCTGCCTTGGGCAATCACCTTGCCCTCTGCTAGCGCATAGACGCGATCGCACAGAGTACGGATCATCGCCATGTTATGTTCGACCATACCGAACGTAATTCCTTCGCCGCGGAGTAACTGAATAAACTCCGTGATCTCACCAACACGTGTGGGATTAACACCTGCACTTGGCTCATCGAGCAAGATCAGCTTCGGCTCCCTCATCAAGACCCTGCACAGATCGAGCAATTTTTTCTGCCCGCCGGACAATGCGTTAGAGGCCGAATCCGCGTGCCGCCACAGATCCACTCGTTGAAGGAGCGCACGAGCCTTCTCAACATTTCTTTCCTGCTCAAGTCGGAAAGCCGAACGACGGAAAAGTGCAGACGTCACCGTATCGTGCCTGCTACCCGAAGACGCGATCAGTAGGTTCTCCAGAACGGTGAGACCAGCAAGATCGCGTGATAGCTGGAAAGATCGCCCGATACCCAGCCGTGCCCTTGCCACCGGCAGGAGCCTTGTAATGGATTGACCTTCGAAGACAACGTCTCCGCGCCTGGGACGGACCGAACCGGCAAGCACGGAAAACAGCGTTGATTTCCCGGCGCCATTCGGTCCGATCAGACCCGTCACGGTACCCGGTTCGAGATTGACGGAAACGCGATCAAGCGCTTTGAAGCCTCCATAGGAAACTTCAAGATTTCGACCTTCAAGCATTTTAACGAATGACTTCGGTAAGCTTGCTCTCGCCATTCTCGATCAAGAAATGACCATAGGCGAGGTTCGACTGGTCACCATTCGGCTCAAAGCGAAAATCGGAGGCAGCGCCGGAATATCTGAATGGCTTGCCGGATTTTGCTGCTTCAAGTGCCTTCGCAGGGTCGCCAATCGAAGGCGCATCGGCATTAACGAGTTGCGGGAACTGGGATCCGATTGCAGCACCCTCAGTCGACTTCGCCTTTTCAATAGCCAATGCGGTGAGGACAATCTGGTCAAAAACCTGAGCGCCAAAGCTCATCACAGTGCCTTCGTTGCGGCCAATTCGCTTCAGGTAAATGTCATAAGCTTCCGATTTATCGACCGGGACATGCTGCGTGTGATGCACGCCCTCAGCAACTTCTTTTCCGACATTCGCCACGAACTGTCCATTCGAGCCAGCGGCATTGCCGTACGCGTAAATCTTTCCCCCATATCCGTTCCGATACAATTCCTTGGCGACAGCAGACAGCTCGTTGACGTAGGCAGCGACGAATATCGCCTCTGGATCGCCTTCGAGGATCTTGTCTACTTCGACACGGTATGATGGCTGGTTAGGATTGAAAGGAACCTCCTTCAGGACTTTTCCCCCGCCAGCAGTGAGCTCTTGCCTGAAGGGTTCGATCGTCGAGAGGGTAAACGGCGTCTGGAGTACGAGAACCGATGCAGTCTTGATTTTGTCATTCAGCATCGCTTTGCCGAACGCCTTGCCCCAGTCTTTGCCATTTGTCTGGAAACGCCAGACCAGTCCCTTATTGTCTCCTTGGGTGATTTCGTCAGCAGATCCGTTAACGGTAAGGAGAACACCCTTTTCAACCGCGATAGGTTTGATCGCCAAGGCTACCGCACTCGACCATACGCCCGCAATCGACGCCGCCTTATCGACGTCAATGAGCTTTCGTGCTGCAGAAACGCCGACAGTCGGCTGAGTTTCGTCATCGGCCACAACCAGTTCAAGTTTGCGGCCAAGGACCCCTCCAGCATCGTTGATAAGATCTACTGCCGCTCGAGCCGCTTCTTCTTCTTCTTTTCCGTAGGGGCCACCCGAGCCGCTAAACGGGGCAAGTAGACCGAGTTTTATCGGTCCATCCTGAGCGAGAGCCGGCAAGCCTGTAGCCGCAAGAGCAGCCGACGACAGCAATGCTCCCAACACGAGGCGGCGGGAGATTTTTCTAACTAATGACATTTGATGCGGCTCCAAGGGAGAAAGGCAGAGTGCAAAAGAGACAGCTTGAAATCTCTTAGTGCGTTGTTTAACAAACTAAATTCAACGCATTTTACTGTCAATTGTCATGCCTGCAGTCGCAAGTAAAAGAGACGCCCGCATCGATTGCCTGCTTATATGTAGAATAAAATACCAATCTCCGCAGCTTCGTAGCGCTGCCGTTCTCCAGGAGCAATCGAATGGAAAAGCAGTTACGCATCAATTCGTTTCAGATGTGCGCCCCTGTCCACAACTGGGCCGGGCTTTGGAGGATGCCGGGCGACATTGCGGTGGATTACAACAAACTCTCGTACTGGACAGATATGGCCAAGACCGCTGAACGCGGATTTCTGGATGCAATTTTCATCGCAGACGTGTTCGGCGTTTACGATGTATATGGTGGTTCGCCAGATGCTGCGCTTCGTGCAGGGACCCAGCTTCCGGCAATGGACCCAACGATCCCGATCTCGGCGATGGCACTCGTCACAGAGCATTTAGGCTTTGGCGTAACCGCGAACCTTAGCTATGAGCACCCCTACCAATTCGCTCGCCGTTTCTCGACCCTCGATCATTTAACCAATGGTCGCATAGGCTGGAATATCGTCACCGGGTATCTGGAAAGTGGAGCCAGAGGGATGGGGCGAGCACTGCAGATTGAGCATGATGCCCGCTACGATGTGGCGGAGGATTTCATGGCGGCTTGCTATAAGCTGTGGGAGCATTCCTGGGAAGAGAATGCGGTCCAACGCGACAGGAACACTGGAGTGTTCACGGACCCGAGGAAAGTGCACAGGATTGTGCACGACGGTCCTCATTTCAAAGTAGATGGCGTACATTTATCAGAGCCATCACCGCAACGAACACCTCTTCTGTTTCAGGCAGGATCGTCGGAGCGCGGCCGCGTATTTGCCGCTCGACATGCTGAATGCGTTTTCATTAACGGTCCGAGCAAAGCCTCGGCCACCAAGACGGTTAGTGCATTGAGACAAGCGACACAGGACGCAGGCCGTCATCCAGACGACATCACCATTTTTCTAGCAGCAAACGTGATTGTCGCGCCAACGGCAGCAGAGGCCGCAGAATTGCACGCAGAATATTCTCGCTACACGGATGCGGTTGGGCAATTGACGCTCGTATCCGGCTGGACTGGGATCGATCTCTCCGGGTTGGAGCCGGACGACGTAGTGCCGTTCGCCAACTCCAACGCAATTCGGTCGACGGCCGAGAACCTGACAGTCAAAGCACCGAGACCCGTACATGTTCGAGATCTGACCACGCTTTCATCAACTGGAGCCCGCGCACCGTTTCTTGTCGGCTCGGCGTCTGATGTGGCGGATGCATCGATCGAGTGGGCTGAAGAAACAGGTGTGGATGGCTTCAATATTCCTCGGCTATCCGTCCCCTCAACTCTTCTCTCTGTCGCAGATCAGCTTGTGCCGGAGCTTCAAAACCGTGGACGTTTCAAGACGAGCTACACCGAGGGAACGTTGCGCGAGAAATTCAACGGCGGTCAAAGCGCCCATTTGCAAGGAAGCCATACGGGATGCCGCTCTCATTCATTGGATCAGATATCCAACTCGAGGAAGGGATTAAGGTCTTGAACGGATTGGAACCCGCGACCTGCTCATCAGACCCTCCAAGTGAATGAAAATTCTATTAGTTAGTATGTGCGAACGGTTGGAGCAGCGTAATGCGAGTTATCCAATTTTAAAGGTCTGAAAGTCATGTGTTTGTTAGTTCGGAATCGTAGCGGGCTCATGCTTTACGAAACCGGGAATGACTCTGGCGCTTTTTTCGATCGCATCGATCAGTCCGCCGATCGCCTGCGCCATTGGCCGGCCCGACGCGGTGATGACACCCCAGTAGAACGGCACCCGAAATGCTAATGGGATCACGCGGACGCCAACAATGGGAAGGCCGGCGATGGTCGCCGACTCAACCAATGCCACCCCGACGCCGGCTCTCGCAAGCGCCAGCGAAACATAGGTGGCATTGCTGTCGATAATGGCTGCGGGCGTTATGCCATGGCTCTGCAGGGCCTCGTCAATGCGCATGCGCAGACGAAAGGGATTGGCCGACATGATCAACCGGCGGGCCAGCAGATCCTCGGCCGCAATCACCGACTTGGCCGCCAGCGGATCGCTGTCGGCGACGACGGCAACGCAGGGGGCCTCACCGATCCAGTGAACGTCGACACCGGGATTGTCGAGCGGCAGGCTGGCCATGCCGACATCGGCGGAGCGTGCAACGACTGCCTGAACGACGTTTTCGGCGGAAGTGCTTTGCAGATGGATGTGCTGCGGAAACAATTCCGGTGCAAGGTTGCTCAGCGCCAGCGGCAGCAGGCTTGCCGAAAGGGCTGGAATGGAGGCGATCTCGATGGGGCGCGGCGTGGCCGCGCGGATGCTTCTGGCGCGTTCACTGATGGTGCGCAACCCGCTCAGGAACAGCTCCGCCTGCGCAAAAAAGGTTATCCCCTGTTCGGTGGGGGCGATGCGCGGGCCGTTGCGATGCAGGACGGTGAAGCCGAGTTCCTTTTCCAGATCCTGTATCAGCCGCGTGACCACCGGCTGCGATTTGCCAAGCGCTTTGGCCGCCCCTGTCATGCTGCCGATCGACACCACCGCCACGAATGCTTCCAGCTGTCTCGTCTCAAGATAATCGGGGATCATTCAAAACCCTTGCTGTGAAATGTCGTGTCAGCGCCTGACCGCTAGTCCAATCTATATTGGTTGCATCTGCCAGAGACCGGTGCGCGTATCAAACGGATCGCAGACGATCACGAATTTTCCATCGGCCATGTGCAGCACCGGCGCATCCGCTGCGTCGTGACGCGGCCAGTCTCCGGCCGGTGTGGCGGGAACCTCGTCGCGTATGAATGAGACCCACACGTCATGCACCTGCCGCGCGAACTGCGGATCGGCGACGGCCTGCCGCGCCGGCAGATGGCTGACATCCATGCCGTCGCGATACCAGACCGCGCCGACTTCCGCCCCATGCGGTGCACCGTGTTCATCGGCCTCTATCGCACCATAGAGATATTTGTAGACCGGCTGCCGAACGCCGTGCAGCCGCGCAAACCGCGTCGTCGGGTTCTGGAACACCAGATCGCCACCGACCGACCGCCAAATGCCGCGCGGCGAATGATTTGGCAAAGCCTCGCGGTAACGCGAAACGATCTCGATCCCCGTCAGGCCCAACGGCCGCACCCGCTCATGCAACAGAGCCGCGGCGATCTCGAAATCCATTTCGGGCTGGGCGGTTGCGTGGGTCACGTATTCGCCGGTGGTGCAACCGATCATCATCGGCACGGGTGCCGTTTCGCCGCGTGACGCCGCCTCTTCCGGGTGGAAGGGCAAAGAGCTGCCATCGATCACCGGAACGAACGGAACGCCGAGCTTGGCGGCGGAACCGTCCCGCTCGAAGTCATGGTGTTCGTAAGACTCGTTGCAGAGGTCGCGCTGGGCGATCAGCAGCCGTCCGAAATCGACGGTCTTCAGCTCTGCCTCGCTTACCCGCAGCACATCGAGCATCCGACGATTGAGCTTTTGCGCATCTTCCATCGTGGCGATGCCGGTGCTGGCGCCGCTTTGCGGCATGGCCTTCGCAAACAAGCCACGGGCATCCGGCATGGCCATGACGGCGGCAATGGAAAACCCGCCCGCCGAGCGCCCGGCAAAGGTGACGCGTGCCGGATCGCCACCGAAGGCAGCAATGTTGTCACGCACCCATTCAAGGGCGGCGATCTGGTCGAGCAGGCCACGATTGTCCGGCGACCCATCGTTGAGATGCAGGAAACCAAGCGCGCCGAGCCGGTAATTGACGGTGACCTCGACAATGCCGCTTGCCGCGAAGGCGCCGCTCTGCAGCACGGTTTCATTGGCCGATCCGACCGCATATCCGCCGCCATGGATCCATACCAGAACCGGCGCGGAACCGGAAAGCGACGGCGTGCGGATGTTGACGGTGAGGAAATCCGTGCCGAATTCGAGCGTCGAGGCCGCCGCCTTGCCGACCGGACCATATGTCGGGATCTGTGGGCAAACCGGGCTCAAGGTTTTGGCAGAGCGGACGCCCGCCCATGGTTCGACCGATTGCGGTGCCGAAAACCGCCGCTCCGGCGTGATCGGCGCGGCATAGGGCATACCGAGGAACACGCCGTAACCGTTTTCTTCGAACCCTTCGACAACGCCTGCCCGTGTTTCGACCAGCATGTCACAACGCCTTGCGCAGGCCGATCAGGCGCTCGACCAGAACGACGACGCCGATCGAGATCAGGATCAGGACAACCGACAGCGCAGCAATCTGAGGATCGGTGGAATATTCGAGATAGTGGTAGATTTCGGTCGGCAGCGTCGAGGCCTTCACCGATACGATGAACAGCGAAATCGTCGCCTCATCGAAGGAGATCAGGAAGGCGATGACACCGCCGGCAATCAGCCCGGACCGCACCAGCGGCAGCGTGATGCGCCAGAACACCATCCATGGCGAGGCACCATGCACCAAAGCCGCCTCCTCCACCCGCGTATCGACGGCCATCAGGCTCATCGTGATGGTGCGCACCGTATACGGGATGGTGATGCCGAGATGGGCCAGCACGATGCCGGGATAACTGTCGAGCAGGCCGAGCGGCGAAATGACCAGCATGATGCCGACCGCCAGCACGATATGCGGCACCAGAAACGGCGCCAGAATGAGAAAATTGACCACGCCCTTGCCGCGAAACTGGTATCGGACGAGCGACAGCGACAGCAGCATGCCGGCGAAAACGGCCGTCGTGCCGACAACCGCACCGATGATCAGGCTGCGCCAGAAAGCCGAGATGAACTTGGCATTCTCGAAAACTTTGACATAGGAGCCAAAAGACCAGCTTTCCGGCGGGAAGGCGAGATACTGGCGGGTGTCGAACGAGATGATGAAGACGACAATGATCGGCGCCAGCAGAAAGACGTAAAGCAGTGTGATCAGCGTGGTCCAGGCGATGCTAGCGAGGCGGTTATTGCTCTCCATGGCCGGCCTCACGGTTCGAGCGCGCGCAGGGCGCGCTGGTAAATGACAATTATGCTGGAAAACAGCACCAGCAACATGACCGACAGTGCCGCCGCCAATGGCCAGTTGAGCGTCACCGTCGCCTCGTTGAACACCTCGGTGCCGAGAACGAAGACGCGCCCTCCCCCCATCAGCCGTGGTGTCACGAAGGACGAGATCGCCAGCACGAAGACGAGCAGCGCTGCAGTGAGTACGCCGGGAAGGCTGAGCGGCAGGATGATCCGCAGGAAGACCTTGACGCGATTGGCGCCGAGCATGGCAGCCGCCTCCTCCAGTTGCGCATTGAGCCGACCGAAACCGCTCAGCATGGCAAGAATGGCATAAGGCATCAGAATTTCGACCAGCGCCACGGTCGCCCCGAAACTGTTATTGGTGAGGCGGATGACGCCATCCGTCAGCGACAGCGATTGCAGCGTGCTGTTGATGACGCCACGATCGCCAAGAATGACCATCCAGCCATAGGTGCGCACCACCGACGAGGTGAGAAGCGGCGCAACGGCCAGCGCCGTCAACACGCCGCGAAACCGGCTTTCAGTACGCGCCAGAAACAGTGCGATAGGAAAGGAAAGGATGACAGCAAACAGCGCGACGTTGAAACCGAGCACGAGCGTGTTCCACGCCACCCGCCAGTAGAACGGATCGAACAACACGGCGGTGTATGCCTGCACTGTCCAGTCGCCACCACTGAACGCGCCGATCGTCGATGACGCAAAGGAGGCGCGCAACAGCCAGATCAACGGCAGGAGAAAGGTAATGACCAGCGCCGCCAATCCCGGCAGAAGCAGCATCAGAAGAATGCCGCGCGGTGCCCGGGAGGATGCCACGCCAGCCAATGGAGCGGAGGCAGCACTCATGTGCTCACCTGCCCGATCAGCGTCACGTCTTGCGGGGCGACCGTCAGCGTCACGCTATCGCCCTTGTCGGGCAGAGCCCCGGCATGGGTCGGCAGGTCGGCCTGCAACAGAACGCCGCCACAGCGAACGTTGAGCGTCAGCATCTGGCCGCGATAGACGATGTGTTCAACCGTGCCGGAAAACCGGTTCGGCTGGTTTGCATCTTTGGACACGACGAGGCGATGCGGCCGAATCATCAGTTTGACGGTTGAACCGACAGCAGCGTCACCCTCGAAATGAAGCGCCGACAGGCCATCGACCTCAGCCACGCCCGGTACCGTGATCTTGCCCTGAAACACCGTGCCGGCGCCAATGAAAGAGGCGACGAAATCGGTTTGCGGCCGATCGAAGATATCGCGCGGCGTGCCGATCTGTTCGAGCTTGCCGTTCGACATCACGGCCAGGCGGTCGGCCATTGACAGGGCCTCATCCTGATCGTGAGTGACGAAAATGGCGGTGACGCCGGTGCGAGTCTGGATATCGCGAATTTCGTCGCGCATCTCGTCGCGCAGCTTGGCATCGAGATTGGAGAGCGGTTCGTCGAACAGCAGCAGTTCCGGCTCGATGACCAGAGAGCGGGCAATCGCGGCGCGCTGCTGCTGGCCGCCGGACAGCTGGGTGATCTTGCGGTCTCCGAGACCGGTCAGCTTGACCAGATCAAGCGCCTTCCTGACGCGCTCGTCGCGTTCGGCCCGCCCGACCTTGCGCATTTCAAGCCCGAACGAGACGTTCTGCGCCACCGTCATGTGCGGGAACAGCGCATAGGCCTGAAACACCATGCCCATATTGCGTTTGTAGACCGGGATGGAGGACACATCCCTGTCGCCCAGCCGGATCGCACCCGAAGAGGGTGCGACCAGACCGGCGATCATGCGCAGGATGGTCGTCTTGCCGCAGCCGGAAGGGCCGAGCAAGGCCAGCATCTCGCCGCGGGGCAGCGAGAAACTGACATGATCCACCGATGGCTTCTGGGCGCCAGGATAGGTCTTCACGAGATTTTCGATCGTGACGTGATGATCAGCCATTGGCGTCCGTTTCCTTCAAGTCTATCAGTTGAGCGCGATGACTTCGCGGTTGATGCGCTGGATCCAGGCCGAATATTTCTCGGCAATGAAATTCCAGTCGAGCGACATCTGCGCGGCCTGCGCTTCCTTCGAGCCGTAGATCCGGGCAGCGACGGCATCCGGCAGCGTCACCTTGCTGTTGACCGGGCCGTAGAAGCTCTTTTCGGCAAAGGTCGCCTGTGCTTCTGTCCCGAGTGCGTAGTTGACGAACAGCGCTGCTGCCTCGGCATTCTTGGACTTTTCAACGAGACCGATCGTGTTGGTCTGGCCGATCGAGCCTTCCTTGGGCGCGGCAACAGCGATTTTGCCACCCTGCGTGTCATGCAGGTACTGCGCACGGCCGTTCCAGCAGATCGATAGATCGACTTCGCCGCTCTGGATCACCGCATAACAATCCGGCGCGGGTTCCCAGGTCGAGACGTTCGGCGCGATCTCCTTGAGCATGTCGAGGCCAGGATCGATGCTGTCCTTGTAGTCCGAACCCTTCAGCTTGCTGAGGATCGGCAGCAGGATGACACCACGGGTATCACCGAGCTTGGCGGCGATCTTGCCCTTGTATTTCGGGTCGGTCAGGTCGTTCCAGCTGCTCGGCGGCTCCTTTACCGTGTCGGTGTTGTAGAGGATCGCCAGATTGTCCTGCGAAAACGCCACGGCCTTGTCGCCGTCGAGGCGCGCCCATTCCGGCTGTTCCGCAAGTGCCGGCACCTTGGCCGGATCGAGCTTGGCAAACAGGCCTTCCTTGCTGGCCTTGATGGCGACCGAGACGTCGATCAGCGAAACGTCGATTTTCGGATCGTCGCGCTGCAAGGTCAGCAGCGCCAGCGTTTCGGCAGAATTCTTGCTTTGCTGGTAGGTGACATCGATACCCGGATACTTTGCCTTGAAGGGTTCGATCACGAACTTCTGGTAATTGTCGGCAAACACGCCGGAAAAACCGACGATGTTGACCGTGCCCTTGACCGCGGCATCCTGTGCCTGCGCGCCGCCCACGAAAGCGACCAGACCGGCGGCAAAAGCGCCCGCACCGATCAACAGCTGCGACATCCTGTTCTGCATGCGTATCGTCATGTCACTCTCTCCGATTGATGGGCAGCTCCGCTGCCCGAATGTTCCCCGGCCCGCCGGACGGGCCTTGATTTTCACGTCTGCCGGTTGTTTCAGACCGTCGGCGTCCAGGCCTTGTCCAGAACCCGCAGCCAGTTGCCACCGAGCAGTTTCAGAACGAGTTCCTCACTCCAGCCGCGTGCCAGCATGCGCGCCGTCAGGTTGGGCATGTCGGTGATCCGCTCGATGCCCTTCGGCTTGTTGATTTTCACATTGCCGAACTCGGTCAGCTTGCGGGCCGTTCCCTTGTCCTTGTTGGCCCACAGCAGCCACGGGCCGGGACGCGGGCGATCCAGCGAAAAATCCGTACCGACGCCGACATGATCCTCACCGACGAGGTCGATGATATAGGCCATGGCGTCGAGATAGTCGTCGACGGTCGCATCATTGCCGGCGGCAAGGCCCGGTGCAAACAGGCTGATGCCGATGAGCCCGCCCTTTTCCGCGCAGGCGGTAAACAGTTCGTCCGGCTTGTTGCGTTTCACGTCGCGCAGGGCGCGCGGCAGGATATGCGAGATGCAGACCGGGCTTTTCGACCGGGCGATGACATCGGCGCTGGTCTTGTCACCGACATGGCTGAGATCGCACAACACGCCGACGCGGTTCATCTCCGACAGCACTTCCATGCCGAAGCCCGTCAGGCCGCTATCGTTTTCCTCCAGATAACCGGCACCCGAATAGTTCTGGGTGTTGTAGGTCAGCTGCATGATGCCGACGCCAAGATCCTTGAAGATCTCGACATAATCGAGCTGGTCTTCCAGCGGCGAGGTATTCTGCCAGCCGATGATGATGCCGGTCTTGTTCTCGGCCTTGGCGGCATGGATATCGGCAACGGTGCGGACGGGACGCAGGATGTCGTCATTCTCGCGCAGGAAACGCTTCCACTCCGAAACGTAGCCGATGCCCTCGCGGAAATTTTCCCACAGAAGCGACGAGACGTTGACGGCGGTCAAGCCACCAGCGCGCATTTCCTCAAATATCGAACGGCTCCACTGGCAGGTCTGGAGGCCATCGACGATGATGGCGCTTTCGTGCAGCTTTTTCGCGTCGGTCATTACGCGCTCTCCTTCAAAACATCTATGTTTCGACCGGCCTTGAGCGCGCGGTCGACAAAATCCAGGCGGTCCTGGCCCCAGAACAGTTGATCGCCAAGCACATAGGTCGGCGTACCGAAAATGCCCAGCCGCTCGGCCTCGGCAAGATTGCCGTCCCATTCCGCAATGATGTCCTGCGACTGCGGGCCGGTTATCAGGGAGACGGCTTGTTCGCCCACTGTGGCGCGGGCAATCGCATGCAGCGTATCGAGATCGGCGATATCGCGATCTTCCGCCCACAAGGCGCGCTGTACGGCAAACGAAAACGAAATCGCGTCGAGCCCTGCCTTCTGCAGGGCAATCACCGCCTGCGCGGCCGTTTCGATCGTTCGGCAGGGGTAAAACTTCGGTTTGAGGTTCAGCGGTATGCCGAGATATTCGCGCCAGCGGGTCAGTTCGACCTCGTGGTAAAGCTGGCGGGCATCCGGCCGCTTGCGCAGCGGAATGCCGCCATTCGCCTCTATGATGCGGATCGGCCGCAAATGCACCTGAGCACCGTTTTCACGCGCAATCGCAACAGCCTTCTGTGCGCCAAAATAGGCCCATGGCGAGGAAATGCCGTAAAAGATCTGCAACAGGGCAGCGTCGTCATGCTTGGGCATGTTTGAAGTCCTCATGACGGTCGGCATCGCTCCACTCGTCACCCAGAAGCTCAGGCGTCGAAAAATTCAGGAAACGATCGCGATGAAAAGCCCTGTCCTCGACGAACAGGGATCGTGCAAGACCGGTCGCGAGCCGGGTCGCACCCTCGCTGATCGAGGGGATACCGCTGGTGATCTTGCCATGTGTCGGCACAGCCGGATAAGCGAAACAGGTAATGCGCGAGACGGCGGCCGTGACAACCGGGTCGAGACCTGCTTTCGGGCGAAACTCGAAGGCATCTCCGAGATAGGGCATCGCCGCGATGCCGTCATGCTCCCAGCCTTCCGGCGGGGTGTAGGCATCACGCCATGTCTGAAAATTGCCGGCCAGTGTCGCAAATTCAGGCCGCTTGTCGAGATCGACGGAAAAACCGGTCGCGAAGATGACGAGATCGGCCGCGTACCGGCCTTTCGGCGTGACCACTTCGATACCATCACCATTCTCAAGCAGATCGTCAATGGGGCTGGCGAGATGAAAGAAGGCATTGGCGTGGCGCGATACGCGCAACACGCTGTGGCGCGGCGGCGGGATCTGGGCCTGCTCGCCGGCAACCATGTAGAACCACTTGTCTTCGTCGGGAAGACCAAGATAGCCCTGCGTCATGCCCTGACTGCCGATGCCGGTAAACTTATCGACGCGGGGGATATCGGCGCGGCGCACGAAAATATCGACGCGGGCGGCACGGGCTTCGAGGGCGGCGGCGGCGTTGTCCATGGCTGACGCGCCGGCCCCGACCACGGCCACCCGCTTGCCTTTGAAAGAGGCCATATCGATCAGATCGGCCCCATGGCGCACAAGATGCGATGAAACGCGGGCGGCAACCGGCGGCATGGCCGGCGCACCCAGCCCGTCCAGCCCCGTCGCCAGGACAACGCGCCGCGCCAGCACATTTTCCTGCACATTGCCACGCGCAAATGTCAAAGCGATCAGGCCATCCTGCCGGAAGGCGACCCCGGTCAATGCGGAATCGTTGACGACATCGAGTTTCAGAACGCGGCGATACCAGACGAGATATTCCATCCACATCGCACGGGGAATGAGGTCCATGTCGAGAAACGCCTGCGCACCGAACTGGGCTTCGAACCAGGCCCGGAAGGTGAGCGAGGGAATGCCGAGCGCCGGCCCCGCGGCATCCTTGCGGGTGCGAAGCGTTTCCATGCGGGCATAAGTGATCCATGGCCCTTCCAGGCCCTGTGTCGCGCGATCAAAGGCCCGGGTGTTGCCGATACCTATCCTTTGGAGCGCGGCGAGCGTCACCAGTCCACACAGACCGCTGCCTATGACGGCGACATCGAGCACCTCGCGACCGTCCACCAGCAGCGGCGGCGTCCACGACTTTGCCGGCTGGTTCAGCCACAGAAGATCCTGTTGCAGACGCGCTTCCAAGACGGCAAGCGAGTGATGGGACGACGACAAGTGCAGAAAACCTATATTCGATAATCACATAAACATGCCTCCAATATACAAAATTGAAAAGATAGAATTTTGCGCTTTCCAGCGCGCGACGGGAAAATGAATCCTGCCGCCATTCAATCCCTTCGAAGGTGAGGATCATGCTTGAGCCGGTTGGTCACTTGGCAGGAAGACCGCTTGAGGTGCGTGATCACATCGAATTTGAGATCATCGTAAATCGAGCGCTGGCACCGGATCGCGCGGCTCATCTGTCGCTGCCACGGACGGGAACGACCACGCGCCAAATCACCTCCAATCGTTATTTTAGCAATAAACCTAGCAAAGGGGGCGGCGCCGGCGCGAGGTGGTTTTTTCGATTTTCCGCGCGATGGAGGGATTTCGCTCTCATATCCGCATCCACAATAGAACATGTCGCGTTGCTCGACACGGTGGAAGTTTTTAGCCTCTCTGGAGAGCCGGGACATGGTTGAACGATCCAGGTCCTTATCCCTTGTCTGCGGCACGCCAGGCCGCGGAACAGCATCCTTTTTCAGGAGAGTGTTTTCATGAAGGCAAATGGCCTCACGACCCTAGGCTTCAGATTAAGTCGCTGGAGGTTTTTGGCAGTGCTAGCCGCTCTCGCCGTCGCTTTGGGAGCAGGGCCTGCAGCTGCCGAGGGGAAAATTCGGATCGCGCAACAGTTCGGGATCGCATATCTGATCCTTGATGTCGTTCGCGACCAGAAGCTCATCGAAAAGCATGGCAAGGAAGCCGGTCTCGACATTGAGGTGGACTGGGCGAGCATATCTGGCGCCACCGCCATGAACGAGGCACTCCTTGCCAACAATCTCGATATCGTGTCCGCTGGCGTGCCCCCGGCATTGACGATGTGGGATCGCACCAAGGCTAACGTCAAGCTGGTCGCGGCG
This sequence comes from Agrobacterium sp. Ap1, assembly GCF_017313375.1. Classification (NCBI taxonomy): domain Bacteria; kingdom Pseudomonadati; phylum Pseudomonadota; class Alphaproteobacteria; order Hyphomicrobiales; family Rhizobiaceae; genus Agrobacterium; species Agrobacterium sp. Ap1. The sequence goes on along the minus strand of NZ_JAFLMY010000035.1, from coordinate 9,887 downwards.
CTCGGCTCGCTGCCGAACTATCTCATCACCACCAATCCCGACGTAAAGACACTGAAGGATTTCGGCGAGAAGGATCGCATCGCCGTGCCCGCCGCAGGCGTCGGTTTCCAGTCGAGAACGTTGCAGATCGAGGCGGCAAAACTGTTCGGCCAGGACAATTTCCAGAAGCTGGACCAGATATCCGTCAGCCTGCCGCATCCGGACGCCACCGCCGCCCTCATCTCCGGTGCCACCGAGGTCAATTCGCACTTCTCCTCGGCGCCGTTCTATTATCAGGCCCTGCAGGGCAACAAGGCGGTGCACAAGGTCATCAGCTCCTACGACATTCTCGGAGGACCGGCGACATTCAACGTCCTTTACACCAGCACGGCGTTCCATGACGACAACCCGAAGACCTACGCCGCCTTCTACGCCGCGCTGGGCGAGGCTGCGACATGGATCAACGCCAACAAACAAAAGGCCGCCGAAACCTTCATTCGCCAGCAGAATTCAAAGCTGTCGCCGGAACTCGTTCTCGAGATCATCAACGATACCGAAAACGACTTCACTGTCACCCCGCAAAACACCTTCGTTTACGCCAGGGAACTGCATAAGCTCGGCGTTCTGAAAACCGAGGCCGGCTCCTGGAAGGACTATTTCTTCCAGGAAGCCCATGGCGAGAACGGCGGCTGACAGCTGTTCCTCAATAACCTTCTCGACCCGCAACCGGCCTGACGCGTCCGGTTGCGGGTTTGCAATTTGAATGGAAACGAGAATGGATGCCATGACGACATCGCCTTTGCGGGAAAAGGCCGCCGCTCCCTCCCTGCCGCTTCTCAAGGTCGAAGGCGTGACGCTGGAATATCACGCCCCCGGCCGGGTGGTGCGTGCTACGCAAAACGTCAGCTTCGATGTCTGGGAAGCCGATCGTTTCATCCTGCTGGGGGCTTCCGGTTGCGGCAAGTCCACTCTTTTGAAGGCCGTTGGCGGTTTCATCGCTCCGCGGGAGGGCCAGATCCTGCTTGATGGGCAACCGGTACATGGCCCGGGTCCTGACCGTGTCGTCGTTTTCCAGGAGTTCGACCAGCTGCCGCCATGGAAGACCGTGCGCGAGAACGTGGCCTTTCCGCTTCGCACTTCCGGCAGACTGAGCCGCAATGAGGCCATCGGGCGTGCCGACCACTATATCGAAAAAGTGGGTCTGACCCGTTTCGCCGATGCCTATCCGAATACGCTTTCCGGTGGCATGAAGCAGCGCGTCGCCATCGCCCGTGCGCTTGCCATGGAGCCGCGCGTGCTTTTGATGGACGAACCCTTCGCCGCATTGGACGCCTTGACCCGTCGCAAGATGCAGGAAGAGCTTCTGGCACTGTGGGAAGAAGTCCGCTTCACGCTGCTGTTCGTCACGCACTCCATTGAAGAAGCGCTCGTGGTCGGCAATCGCATCGCGCTTCTGTCACCACATCCGGGCCGCATGCGCGCTGAAATCAACAGTCACGAGTGGGACCTGACGAGCGGCGGAAGCCCACAATTCCAGGCAGCGACAAACCGTATTCATCGGCTGCTGTTTGAAGACACCGACGCAACGGACGGAGCCGGCGATGAGTGATGTTTTCCGCCCCGGTTCGCAGACAGGGACGCGAACAGCACCGCCGATCCGGCCAGAATATGAGCGATCGCTCGAGCCGATCGCAGACACGACACGCGAGCAAGCCCTGCCGCTTCACGAGCGGATTTGGCAGCGCGCATGGCTGCGCAAAACCCTGATACTGATCTGTCTTGCCTTGCTGTGGGAGATCGCCGCCAGGTTCCAGGCAAACCCGTTGCTTCTGCCGCCTTTTTCTGCGGCGATCCAGGCACTGTGGGAGGACACGACGAGTGGCGTCATTCCGGCGCGCGCATTGAATTCGCTTGATGTGCTGCTGAAGGGTTATGCCGCAGGCGTCGTGCTTGCCTTCGTGCTGACATCCGTCGCGGTTTCCACTCAGATCGGGCGCGACCTGTTGTCGACGCTGACATCCATGCTCAATCCGCTGCCGCCGATCGCGCTTCTGCCGCTCGCATTGCTGTGGTTCGGGCTTGGACAGGCAAGCCTTGTCTTCGTGCTCATCCACTCCGTTCTCTGGCCGCTGGCGCTCAACATGTATACCGGCTTCACCGGCGTGCCGGAAACCTTGCGCATGGCAGGTCGAAATTACGGTCTGCGAGGCCTGCGTTATGTTCTGCTGATCCTTGTTCCGGCAGCACTGCCTTCCATCATCGCGGGGTTGAAGATCGGCTGGGCTTTCGCATGGCGCACGCTGATTGCGGCCGAACTCGTCTTCGGCGCCTCATCCGGCAGGGGTGGGCTTGGCTGGTACATTTTCCAGAACCGCAACGAACTTTACACCGACCGGGTGTTTGCCGGTCTGATCATGGTCATCCTGTTCGGCCTTCTGGTCGAAAACGTGCTGTTTCGCGAACTCGAAAAGCGGACTGTGGCGAAATGGGGAATGACGCGATAGCGCGGGGATTATCCAGTATGACAGCAGAGCGGAAATATGTTGTCGGCATAACCGACCACATGATCGGCGAACCCGATTTGGAAGCAGAGGTACTCGGCAGCGATGTCGAAATCGATTTTTTTGCCAGCACGGATGAAACATCCTTCGCGGCTGATCGTCTGGCAAGGCTCGATGCGCTGATGGTCTGGGGGGCCCGGCTCGGGCCGCAGAGCATTAAGCACCTTACCCGTTGCAGAGGTGTGGTGCGTTACGGCGTCGGTCACGAGAAGATCGACCTGCCCGCACTTGCCGCCGCCGGTATCCCCTTCGCAAACAACCCGGATTACGGCACCGAGGAGGTGGCCGATCACGCGATGGCGATGATCCTTTCCCTGCATCGTCGGCTCTGGGAACATGACGCCCGCGCCCGGGGATACGTCCGTGGGTGGCAGGTCCATAGTTTGAACCCGCTTTCCCGCTCCAACAGGACGACGGTCGGGGTCGTTGGAGTCGGCCGGATCGGCACTGCCGTGGTCATCCGTATGAAACCCTTCGGTTTCCGCATTCTCGGTTATGATCCGGGACAACCGCCGGGCCACGAAAAGGCGATCGGCTATGAGCGGGCGGAACGGCTCGAAGACCTTCTTGCCCAGTCAGATATCGTCACGTTCCATTGTCCGGCAACGGATGAGACGCGCGGGCTTCTCGATGCATCCGGTCTTTCACGGCTGAAACCCGGAGCAATCATCGTCAACACAGCGCGAGGGGAATTGATCAACGATCTCGATGCGCTGGAAGCTGCGTTGCGCAGCAACCATCTGGCCGCCGCAGCGATCGATACGCTGGTCAAGGAACCGCCCGGCGATCATCCTTTGCTGACGGCATGGCGTCATCGCGAAGACTGGCTTGCCGGGCGTCTGGTCATCACCCCGCACAATGCCTTCTACTCCGATCACGCGGCCATCGAGATGCGCTGCAACGCGGCGAAAACCGTCAGATTGCTGCTCGACGAGGGAAAGCTTCGAAATCAGATTACGGATCGATCATGACCAGCCAAGCCGAATTTCTCTGGTACATCCCCAATGATGTCAAATCCGGCCATCGGGGCGACGTGGCCGATCCGAACCACAACAGTCTGGAGACCCTGACAGGCCAGGCAAAAGCCATGGAAGACCATGGCTGGAAAGGTGCGTTGATCGGCACCGGGTGGGGGCGGCCGGACACATTTACCGTGGCGACTGCGCTGGTTGCGCGCACCACGACTTTCGAACCGCTGATCGCCGTCCGGCCCGGTTATTGGAAGCCGGCGAACTTCGCCTCGGCCGCCGCAACGCTCGACCATCTGAGTGGGGGACGCGTGCGCGTCAACGTCGTTTCCGGGCCGGATGCGCTTGCGGCCTACGGCGACGAGGAAGGTGATCAGGCGCAACGTTATGCTCGCACAAAGGAATTCATGCGTCTGACCCGCCGGCTGTGGACGGAAGAAGATGTCACCTTCCGCGGCGCGCATTTCGAAGTCACCGGCTCCACCGTTATGCCGCGGCTGGAGCAGATTGGCGATCGTCGCCATCCCAAGCTCTATTTCGGTGGCGCCTCACCAGCGGCCGAGCAGGTTGCAGCCACCGAAGCCGACGTCCAGCTCTTCTGGGGTGAGCCGCTCGAGGGCGTGCGCGAACGTATCGATCGGCTGAAACAACTAAGCAGGACACTGGATCGAGACCTGCTGCCGCTGCAATTCGGGCTGAGGATCACAACGCTTGTGCGTGATACGACGGAACAGGCATGGGCGGATGCGCAGGCGAAAGTCGCGAAGATGGCCGAGGGTTCGGCCGGCAGCTGGCAGGATCACCGTCACGGCGTGTCCGTCGGGCAGCAGCGGCTTCTGGATCTCGCTGCCCGTGGAGATGTTCTTGATGAAAACCTCTACACCGCGCCGGGCAGGTACGGCGGCGGCGGTGCCGGCACGACCTGGCTGGTGGGTTCGGCTGAGGATGTCGCGAGGTCTCTACGCAAATATCGGGACCTCGGCATTACGCATTTCGTGCTCTCGGACACACCCTATCTACAAGAGATAAAGCGGCAGGGAATCCAACTCCTGCCGCTTATGAGAGAATGAACCAAAGACTGGGGAACGTGACTCCGTTACGTGCTCCTGAGCAATACGAACCGTCGATCCGTACGCATACATCGTCACATGCTGCATTCACGATCAGAATGCGGCTTATCACCTTTTTATGGAACATTTAACTTGGCACTTCTCGATCTGACTATCCCGGTAGCAGCCCAACAGTGCAAAAACTTTCAATCATTGTATCGAAAAGAACGATATCGGACCTGCTCCGCGCGAGCAGTCGTGCCCCGGCCACAGCTGCGAAAATTGCGCGCGCGCGTTGCTCACTGAGTCCCTCTTCCGTAACGCCCGCATCAACGAGCCGAGCTGCGAGCCATTCAATATTGACGTCTGCGAAAGTTTGAACTTCGACGCGAACTGGCTCCGGCAAGTCGTCGTGCTCGGCACCGAGAAAGCTCCCAAGGCAGAGGCGATTGTCGTTTTCCGGCGTTGCTCGAAATGTCTGCGAGTCCGTCCGATAATTCATGATGACCGTGCGATGCGTCTGGTCAGCGTCATGATGGATGCGGCATAGAGAAATGCTTCGGCCGACTTTATCGTTGCCTCCGGGTCTTTCCATAGTCGCCGATTTCGACTGATCCATGCGAAGAATCGCTCCACAACCCATCGCTTTGGATGAACGGCAAAGCCGATCTGATCCTTGGGCTTGCGGACGATCTCGACATCGACAAGCGTCGCATTCTGCGGCCTGTGACCTGAGTATCCCATGTCTGCGAACGCCTTCTCCACGAATGGAAAGGACCTGCGGGATACCTGCAGGACAGGGATCGCTCCATCTCGATCCTGAATGTCGGCAGGCTGAGGATCGAGGACGAGTGCTCGGCCATCCATGTCCACCATTGCCTGCCGTTTGCGACCCTTGATCTTCTTGCCCGCATCATAGCCGCGCGGGCCACCGCTTTCGGTGGTCTTGACGCTCTGGCTATCCAGGACTGCGGCGCTCGGTGAGGCCTCTCGCCCAACCCGCTCGCGGTCTATCGTAACGAGGTAGCGGTTGATCCTTGTGAATAGCCCGGTGTCGCGCCATCGGCAGAAGTAACCGAACACAGTGCTCTTGGGCGGCAGGTCTTTCGGGATAAGCCGCCACGGGATGCCGCCGCGCAGAACATAGAAGATGGCATTGACGATCTCACGCAAAGGCCAAACTGGCTTGCGACCTCTGCGCGCGGGTGGAGGAAACAGCGGCGAGAGCACCTCCCATTCGCTGTCCGTCAGATCGGTTTCATATCGAAGTTGGTTGCGACTATACTGCCGCCGGGTGGTCGGGTTCCACATGGCGCTTCCATTCTGGCTTTGAACACCGTCTTGGAATCATCATCGACCCGATCACTCAACTCAATTCTCGGACAGCCTCTGAGGATACTTCCGGAGACTTTCCTTCGCGCTTCCGCTCTGAGCTAATCCATCCAAGCACAGCTTGGTATCTTGCCAGTAACGTTCTGCGATCGCCGCCGCCAACGCAGCCTTACTCGGGAAATGGTGGTAAATGCTCGCGGCCTTAATGCCGACCTCACTGGCAAGCTCGCGCATATTGAGGCCGCTGTTTTTGTCCTCTATGACAACCTACTCCTCTCTCATTGCTCTCGCGATCTGATCAGCAAGCGGCTTCACCAGATAGGACAGCGCGGAGCGATCGCCTGTTTGAATGAAGGCTTCCACCGGCATCCCCGCGACCAGCGTGATCTCGCCGAGGCGGTGCAGTTCTTCCTGCGGGATATGGACGCGCGCTGTGTACCAAGACTCGCCTGTCTGGGGGTTAGAAAGGCTCTGTTGCAAAAAATTGGCTGATCGCGGAAAGAGCGCTTAAGATTTTCAGCGAGACTTTTAATGAGCGATTTTAAGTGGCGTCATTTTCAGGGTGAGATTATCCTTTGGGCGGTCCGCTGGTATTGCCGCTATGGGGTCAGCTACAGGGATCTTGAACAGATGATGGGTGAACGGGGCGTGCCCGTGGATCATTCCACGATCTATCGCTGGGTTCAGAACTATGCGCCGGAGATCGAAAAACGACTACGCTGGCATTGGCGCCGGCCGCAGTCAACAAGCTGGCGTGTCGACGAAACCTATGTGAAGGTTCGTGGGAAATGGACATATCTCTACCGAGCCGTCGACAAATTCGGCAACACCATCGATTTCTATCTCTCGCCCACCCGGAATGCCAAGGCCGCCAAACGCTTTCTCGGCAAGGCCTTGAACGGCCTGAAGGATTGGGAAAAGCCGACAGTCATCAATACCGATAAGGCGGCGACTTACGGCATCGCGATTTCGGAGCTTAAGGCCGAAGGCAAGTGCCCAGAAGAGCTTGTCCACCGGCAGGTTAAATATCTGAATAATGTCGTTGAGGCCGATCACGGCAAGCTCAAGCAGTTGATCAGGCCTGTGAGAGGGTTCAAGACGCTGAAAACGGCGTACGCAACGATCAAGGGATTCGAGGTGATGCGCGCCTTGCGCAAGGGCCAGGCTTCGATTTTCAATCTCACCGGCGATGTCCGTGGAGAAGCTCGCATCGTTGAACGGGCTTTTGGCATCGGACCGAGCGCGCTGACGGAGGCTGTAGCACTGCTCGCTCAGGGTCTCGAAAACCGTGAAGCTGCCAGGTAACCGACGTCCCGACCAACGGTCATTTGCCCAAAATCGAAATTTGCAACAGAGCCGCGCGCCGTCGATGCGTTCCAAAGTCGCTGCCCGGTTACCAACCGTCGGGCTATAGGGTGCTCGGTGTTATCATTCCTGATCTCGATGAAGTTATCCAGTTGGAAATCAGCATGCTTCCGAGTCCGGCAAACCCGATCTTGCCCATGCATTTGCGCCCTGCCCTCTTGGCAGGTGTCGCCATTGTCCAGCATGCCGGCCCCGAGATGCTTCGCATGCTGAGTAGCCATATGATGGGTGAGAACAAAGCCCGCTTCGACAGCGCTACCTTCCGCCCGATGACCTCGATTTCAGGACGGCGGCAACACCGAACGGATCGGCGTAGACGTTGCGGGCCACCCGCCGCACCGTTTCCATGTCCTGTTCCAGATATGGCATAGCTTTGGCCCGAGCGACCTCATCGACTATCTTGTCATAATGGGTGACCGCCGGCACCAGCGGCTCGACCTTTTCGATGCCGGCATTTGCACCGCGATCCTGTGACGGATCGAGCCGCACATCGATGTCGCTGCAGGTCATGTTTTCGAGCAGTCCGTGCCGAACATGAAATTCGGTTGAAATGAGGCCTATCGGTAATGCTACTCGACCTGCGATGTAAAAGAGTGCTGCCGCCAGTTCGCAGACGGCAGCTTTTAACTCGTGTGGTCCAGCCTTGAGTTCCCCGAGCCTAAGTGGGCATGCTTGGGCAGTTTTGGCCTTAAAAATCTGACCCCTGGCCCGCCTCCGTTCTGGTCTATAAATTGCAGTCCCGCAGCTTCAAACGCGGCCCGTATAGCTTTGAGGGTGCCCGAAAAGGCCGGTTTTCCCGCTTCGATACGGGATACCGTAGTAGCCGTAACGCCTGCATTCTTTGCCAAGTCTCGCACGCCCCAGCGAAGGGCAGCGCGTGCCATACGAACTTGATCAGACGTCAACAAATTAACACCTTGACTTAATCTTGTTTTGATTCAGACTTCCCCGACTGGGCTGATGCCTGGAAAGCGGCCAAGCAGGATGCTGTAACATCCTACCTGACCTGACCAAACCCAAGCTATAGGGAGCTCGGATCATGGCTGATTCTGAGACTAGCAGAACTTTGCCTTCAGATACCCTTCCAAAAATCAAAACTGCCGAAGGATGCGAGACACTGCTTCCATCGCGGGTGACGCGCCAGAACCTTTTGAGTGCCACTGCAAAAGTCTTGCTGGCGCTTACCTCGGAGTTGGAGAGGGCGCCCGAGAGAAACATGCCGGGTCCGACGTCAACGGCACGCCTTTGGCTGAACTGGTATGAAGCCCGTCAGCGACGCGTTCGTATTACCAAGTATCAGCAGAAGACCGAGGCGAAGGTGCGAGCGATGGCCGGCGCGTTCCCGGTGGTCCGGATTGAGATGTCTGACGAGCCGGATATTACCGTCTATTCGCTTGCGGAAATCAACCGACTGAGATCCCGTGTGACCCCGGAAAAGTTGACTGCTGCAAGATCACTTATGCGCAAGCGCCGTGCGAACTGGGCTGCCGCTGACAGAAAGCTCGGTTTCAGCCCTGCGATGGCCTTCGAGCACAATCTGGCGGAGCGAGAGCAACTGTTATCGCGCTTACTGTCGTTGTCAAAACCGAAGACCACGATTGAAGCTACGGCGAAATTGCACTGCCTGCTGAGCATGCGGGATCCAGGCAATGAACGCTGTGACGCCCCGTGGCATGACTTGAGGCGAATACTGCTTGACCTAATAGAGGTTACGCGATCCCCAGAATAGTGAATACCCGCCCCACACTCTTGTCATCGACCGCCGACAAGCATCAATATGCGATCTTTAATCATTTATCTGAGTTGGAGAAGACAATTGCGCTATTTCGAAGATGTCACGGACTTTATGTTGTCAGCCAGAGAACTCCCATCCAGCGATGTAGAGGCGCTGACGATACGAGCTATTCAGACTAATCGGCGCCTGATGAAACCAGCCGAAAGCCTCTTCCAGGCTTTGCCCGAAGAATACCAAACCGGAGATCTCGCGGCGGCGACCAGCATCTTGCATACGTCGAAGCTGAACTCGAAATGTTCACGCAGCCCGATACGGTAAACCGATTGGTCGATTTGCACGGCCCTATCCCGGACGTGCCGGAAGACGGGGAGACCACTCGTCACTAGACGACGCGACGTCCGCCTTCAGAACATAATCTCACCGCTAGCCGCTTCAATCCCGTTATCCGGGCGTTCTACGCCCGGCTTCGAGATACGGGGAAGCCAGCCAAGGTCGCGTTGACCGCGTGCATGCGGAAATTCCTGACTATCCTCAATGCCATGATCCGTGATGGACAGTACTGGCGGTTTGATCGGACGCCGCAAACACCATCCCCACTGTAGGCAATAGGGCTAAGTTTCGCGACAAAATTTGTGACACTGAAAATTCAGAGGAAAATCTGTCGCGAAACTCGCTCGCAAAAGTCAGAGTTTCGCTACAGACATTTGCCAAAGATTGCGGCACTGACGGCAAAGCAGCCGTCGCTGGTTGTAAAGGCACCTGTGGCCGCACAACGACATCATAATTTCCAAGCCGCAGGCTTCTTCAGCTAGGAGGACCTTCCGAGTTTCTTCGAAAGCTGACCAGGCGGGGTCTGCGTGGCGTCAAGCTCGCCGTCTCAGATGCGCATGAGGGCATC
>NZ_JAFLMY010000034.1:0-39984 GCF_017313375.1 Agrobacterium sp. Ap1 | reverse complement strand
TGGAGCAGCCCGGTAGCTCGTCAGGCTCATAACCTGAAGGCCGCAGGTTCAAATCCTGCCCCCGCAACCAAATCAAACCATTGGAACCCAAAAGATATCGCTGACGATGCTAACGTCGCCGTCCCACGTACCATAATTTCAAGAGTGAGTCTCGCGACGGTTCAAATCCTGAAGAAGAAACCAAATTCTTCTGTCGAATCCAGATAGCGTCCTCGAAAGCTGAGCCGCACAGGTACCAGTTTGTCATATTGACCTGTGGCAGGCGCTGAAATCCAGACACGAGCTTGTCTTGATCGTCGTCATCCAAATCGTCAATGTTTTATGTCGGAGGTCGTCAGCTTCTCGGAAGAGCTTCCGCGCATGCTTGCTTCCAGAGACAGAATCTCGTTGGTCGAAAGAAGATTTTCCTGGCCGCGGGGAGCCAGCAGGCCTTTTAACTGAAGATCGATATAGCGCAGGCAGCATACGCGCAAAAACGAGGTAAAGTTTCCAAGATCGTGCCCCTCGTCGATCGACTCGTTGTAGAGTTGGTGCAGGAGCTGAGGAACGTTCATGTCGTCCTTGGCGGCAATCTCCTCGAGAACAGTCCAGAACATGGTCTCCAGCCGAACGCTGGTCACCATGCCGTCCATGCGGATGGAGCGCGTCTGGCTCTCCCAAAGATGAGAGTTGGCGCCGATGAACAATCTGCACATGAAAAATCCTCCTGCCTGCTCCTGGCGATAGCGATCACGTAGAGCGCCGAACGGGAAAGAGGCCGCTACGCGCGGCCCCTATTGGTTTCAATGTCCGACTTAGAGATTGCCCTTCTTCAGTTCGCTGGCGATGTGTTCGGCTTGACGTATGGCAAGAGCGACGATCGTCAGTGTCGGGTTGGCAGCCGCGCCGGTCGTCATTACCGAGCCGTCCGAGATAAACAGGTTCGGCATGTCATGGGCCTTGCCCCAGCGGTCCACGACGCCGTCCTCCGCCTTTTCGCTCATGCGGCATGTGCCCAGATTATGGGTGGAAGGGTAGGGAGGGGTGCGATGGGAATCGATCGCGCCGACGGCTGCATAGAGGTTCTGGGCGTGCTCGTAGGCGTAATTCCGCATGGCCACGTCGTTCTTGTGGTCGTCGAAATGCACGTTCGGGGCTGCCAGTCCCCATTGGTCCTTGACCGTATCGGACAGCGTGATGCGATTACTGGCCTGTGGCATGTCCTCTCCGACGATCCACATGCCGGCCGTCCTGTCATAGGCATCCATGATCTCGGCGAAATCAGGCCCCCACGCGCCCGGCTCGGCGAAGGCTGCGAGGAAGGACGGGCCGAGCGACAGCGTTTCCATGTAATAGCCGCCGACGAAGCCGCGACTCGGCTTGTGAACCGCTTCGTCGGCTATGATGCCGGCCATGGTCTCGCCGCGGAACATGTGAACCGGCTTGTCGAAGCGCGCATAGACCGAGCCGGTCAGGTGACGCATATAGTTGCGTCCCACCTGATCGGAGCTGTTGGCAAGGCCCTTTGAGAAGCGGTTGCTTTCGCTGAGGAGAAGAAGCCGCGCCGTCTCGATGGAGTTCCCCGCGACGCAGACGATATGCGCCGCCTGCTCGTGCAGTGCACCTCTCTTGTCGGCATACACCACGGTATCGACCCTGCCGGACGCATCGTGGGTAATGCGCACGACATGACTTTCCGGGCGCAGGTCCAGCAAGCCTGTTTCCAAGGCGCGGGGAATTTCGCGGACGAGAATGCTCCACTTCGCCTTGCTCTTGTCGCCCTGGAAGTTGAACCCGTCCTGGATCGACGCGGGACGACCGTCGTAAGGCTCGGCATTCGTCGCGTATGGACCCGTTGCATAGAGCTTGTAGCCGACCCGTTCGGCGCCGTTGGCAAAGACCTTGTAGTTGTTGTTGGCCGGCAAAGCCGGGCGTCCATGACGGTGGGTCGATCCCATAGCGATTTCCGCTTTGTCATAATACGGCGCCATGTCCTCGAGCGTGATCGGCCAGTCCAGAAGCGTTGCGCCCTCGATATCGCCATAGGTGGTGCGTGCCATGAACTCATAATCCTTGAAGCGCGGCGTTGCACCGGACCAATGTGTTGTCGTGCCGCCGACTGCCTTGACGATCCATGCCGGCAGGCCCGGAAAATCCGTAGCGATCCGCCAAGAGCCGCTGGTGGTTCGTGGATCGAGCCACGCCATCTGCTTGAAGGCTTCCCACTCGTTGTTGTGGTAATCCTCGTTTTTCAGATGGGCGCCTGCCTCAAGCAGGACGCAGGCAATGCCCGCCTTGGTCAGTTCGTAAGCCAGCGTTCCGCCGCCCGCGCCGGAGCCGATGATGATGACGGCTTTTTCGTCCTTTGCGATCTGTTTCATTGACCTGCTCCCGTATATTCCTCGATGCGTGGTTCTGGCAGCCAGGTGAGATCATTGAACCCACGGTTGACATAGCCGCCCTTGTCGAAGCTCGGTCCCTCGTAGCCCAGCAGGCCCCAGACTTCGGGATCGTCGTAAAGGGTGGTGACAGTCGTGCCTTTGATCAGCTTGAAGAAATCGGTGTCCTCGATGGCTTTCAGCCTTGCGAGAGCGGCCTTGTCATCCAGATCGGTAAAGCCGCTCACCTGGATTTCCTGCAGTGCTGCCGCGAAAGCTACTTTATCTGCAGGCGTCTTGCCGGCTGCGGCCAGAACGGCATCAGCGGTGCGCTGGTAGGGACCATCTCCGAAACGCTTGTGCGGAAACATGACACGGATCATGTGCACCAGCGTCTTGTAGCTCGCCTGATCCTTTTCAGGTTCGAGTGGCAACTTGGCAAAAGCGACCTTAGCGATCGATGATCCCATTACAGCGGCCGTCGCGCTGCCGATCAGCAGCCGTCTTTTTGTGGTTTTCATGGTTCTCCTCCCCTAATGAAAACGATATTTCAGTTCGCCGTCAGCGATATCTTCCCTGTTTCTGCAAGACCTCTATCTGGTATCCATCCGGATCCTGGACGAAGAAAAAGCGCGCCAGCTTGCGGCCTTCGTGTTGAAAGTCGACCAGTTTGCGCGGGGAAAAACCGGCCTCCTCAAACCGGGCATGTTCGGAATCGACATCGTCCACGACGAAGGCGGAATGGCCGTAGCCGTCACCTGTTTCGTAAGGTTCCGTGCGGTCCTTGTTGACTGTCAGTTCCAGTTCGAACGTGTTTTCCGCATTGGACAGATAGATGAGGGTAAATCCCTCGAAATCGAGCCGCTCCGCGACCTTCAATCCAAACGCGCGGTTATAAAAATCAATCGACCGGGCTTCATCGAGTACCCGGATCATGCTGTGGACGAATTTCGCCATGCTCCTCCCTCTCTTCTCTCCTTGATGGACTATAGAGATGGAAAAGAAGGGCGGGTATTATTCTGCTACTACCTTCGCATTTTTGCCAGAGGTTATGGTTGCGTTAGAAAAAGCGATCTTGACTCGCCGTATTTTTCACCTTTGGAGGGGATATGAAGCACGATGCCTTGATACGAACGGTCACCGATATCGTCGGTTCACGGCATTGCCTGACCGGAGAGCGGCAGACAGAGCGTTTTCGCAAAGGGTTTCGCTCGGGCGAAGGGGAGGCAATCCTTGTCGCGATCCCCGGTAGTCTCGTGGAAATGTGGAGGGTGTTGCAGGCGGTGGTCGCTGCCGATTGCATCGTCATCCTGCAGGCGGCGAATACCGGCTTGACGGAAGGTTCGACCCCGAAAGGCAGCTATGATCGCGGTGTGGTCATCATCTCCACCCTTCGGCTCGACAAGATACATGTGCTGGATGAAGGGCGTCAGATCGTCAGCCACGCGGGCGGCACATTGTTCCGGCTGGAGAAGCTTCTCGCAGGCTATCGCCGTCAGCCGCATTCGGTGATCGGTTCATCCTGCATCGGGGCGTCGATCGTCGGTGGCGTCTGCAACAATTCAGGCGGATCGCTGGTTCGGCGTGGCCCGGTTTATAGCGAGCTTTCGCTTTATGCAGAAAAGACCGAAGCGGGCGAATTGCGGCTGGTCAATCATCTTGGCATCGACCTTGGTGATGCACCGGAAGAGATGCTTGGAAGGCTGGACAGTGGTCATATCGACCGGTCCCTGATCGTCGAAGGCAAAGGCCGTGCTTCCGATGACGGTTATGCTTCACGGGTTCGCGATGTGGATGCTTCTACGCCGGCACGGTTCAACGCGGATCCCCGCAGCCTGTTCGAAGCTTCAGGATCAGCCGGGAAACTTGCCGTTTTTGCTGTGCGACTGGATACGTTTCCGGTCGATGCCGATACACGCGTCTATTATATCGGCACCAATGACGCCGCCGCGTTGACGGGGCTGCGGCGCAGTCTGCTGACGGAGTTCTCCGAGCTTCCGATCAGTGGCGAATACCTGCATCGGGACTGTTTTGACGTGACCCGGCGATATGGCAAAGACACATTGCTGATGATCGACCGGTGGGGAACAGACCGTCTTCCTACATTCTTTGCTCTGAAAGGTGCGATGGATGCGTGGCTGGCTAAAGCATCCTTTCTGCCCAACAATCTTGCCGACCGTCTGCTTCAAGGGCTCGCTGATCTTCTGCCCGAAGCGTTGCCCAAGCGGATTCTCGCATATCGCGAGGCTTTCGAGCATCACCTCATTCTGAAAATCACAGGACATATGGCAGGAGAGGTGGAACAGGCGCTGAACAGGAATGTAGGCCCTAATTCCTGGTTTCTGTGCGATGCGGAGGAAGGCAAGAAGGCGATGCTGCATAGGTTCGCTGCAGCGGGTGCCGCCATCCGCGACGCTGCGGTTCACGGCTTGCAGCGAGAGAATGTTCTTGCGCTCGACATCGCACTGCGCCGCAATGACGCCGAATGGTTTGAGCAGCTACCTGCCGAAATCGACCGGCATATCGAAAAGAAGCTCTATTACGGACATTTCCTCTGCCACGTCCTGCATCAGGATTACATCGTCAAGCCAGGAACGGACGTCAAACGACTGAAGGAGATGATGCTGGAGCGCCTCGATGCGCGCGGTGCGGAGTATCCTGCCGAGCACAATGTCGGGCATATCTACCGCGCCAAGCCGGCACTGGCGGAGCACTACAGATCACTTGATCCGACTAACAGTTTCAATCCGGGTATCGGGAAGACCTCTCGGAACCGATTTTACCGGGAGACCTGCCAATGCGGTGATGGCACCCAGTCCTCGGCCGACAAGGCGATGGTGTGCAATTGATGTGCTGCGCGACTAATCATCGTGAACCAGTGCTTACGCAACACCAGCGGCAAACCTGTCGAATAGATCGATGCTTCCCATCTGTCCCCCTTTAAGCATCAGGCTTATCCCGTCTCGCTGCGGATCGTCGCTGCGGCCGATAGAAAGCGAGACGCCCGGCGAAAGTTGACCGCCATAGGCGAGGCCCCAGAGGTTGAGGTTTTGCGCCATTTGGCTCGATGTATCGCCTCCCGCCGCAATCAGGCGTCGGACCGGGACTTCGCTCAGCAGTCGGTCCGCAAAACGACCGACCGTCTGAGCCAGCCGCGTATCGGCACTGGAAATCGAAGCCGGATCCTGCGGCGCAGTCGACAGAAGCACATTGCGCTCGTCCCTGAGCGCAGAGCCGATCCGCGTCGCCATACCCTCCCGATAGCTTTCTTCCTCGACGAGCCTGCCGGCATCGGCGCTGATGCGGATGAAGGATGTCGCAGCCTCGACCTGTCGACGCGTCAATGGCGAGAGCGAACCTGCGATGGCAAGCACCGGCCCAGTGACCGTCGTTTGTGGCTCGACAACAGGGGATAATCTGTCGCCGTAAACGGCTTCCGCCACGCTGCTTGCGCCGACGACAAGGAGTGAACCCTGCCGCGCGCGGTGTTTCAGTTCAGTCCCGATCGCTGCAAGATGCTTCTGCGTGAGGACATCGAAGAGAATGTTCGGTTCGTCACTGGCGAGAAGCCGGTCGTTTTCCAGCGTGGTCCAGTCGACCAGTCCGACTGCGTCGGCCCCAAGCTGCTGCAGGTGAAGCCTGAGATCCGCTTCCGCCATCGGCGTCGAAGGATGCCGGCTCATGGTCGGATGGCGGTCGAGGCGATGAATGGCTGCCTCCGTTCCGATCGAGGCAAAGAGATTTCCGAATGCGCAATAACGGCCAAGGGACGGCTGCCCGCCGAGGATCACGGCCTGCCGCTGATCGACGAAGCCGCGCAGGACGGTCATTGCTGTTGCGATATTGCCGACATTCCTGGCGCTGTCGAAGGTGGAGCAGCATTTGTAGTGCAGCATTTTTATGCCCGATCGTGCAAAGAATTGTCCGACCGGGCGGAGCTCGGCTTCCATTGCGGCTGGCGTCATGGCGCGCGCCGAACCGGCTATGCCGACGGCGTCGAGTGTGCCAGCCATCGCGAGATGGCGGGACGAAGGGACGCCAAGGAAAAGGAATGCCTTCGCGCCTCGGCTGAACAGTGTCGCCAGCGTATCCGTGGCGCCGGTGAAGTCGTCGCCATACCAGCCGTAGAAGGGAGCGTTAAAGTTGACACTCATGCGGCCTTACCGAAAAACTCCAGAGCCTTGCGAAGTGGTTCCGACGTGTCGGCGGCGTCTTCGAGCGTCTTGCCATTCTTCATGGCATGAAAGGCTGCACGGATACTTTCGATGCCCGCAGCAGGGCCGCTCGGGTGACCCATGATGCCGCCGCCTGCCATGAACAGGAAGTCGTCACCGCCCGCCGCTTTCCATGTGACAGGAACTGTGCCAGCCCATTGGCCCGACGAAAAGGCGGGAAGCACGCGGTCGTCGGACTGATCGTCGAGTGTGCTCAGGCACATGGCCGTGCTTTCTATGACCTCCCTGTTTTCCTGGGCAAATTTGCCGTCGAGCCCATGGACATGCATGTGGTCGACGCCGGCCAATCGCCAGAGGACCTGATAGGCATCGAAGCCGATGCCGAGAACATCGCAGCGTGACAAGGCGCCGAAACCGTTGCGATGGCCGTGCAACGCCAGATCGGTCGAACGCCGAAGCGTCTCGACTGCGGAAAAGCCACACCAGTTGAGATTGGCCATGACGCAGGTGCCGCCCTCGCTTGAGACCAGATCGGCATGGCGGCGCATGGCATCCGTCTCGTCGGTGATGTTGAAGGCGATCATGACGCGCCGTCCGAGCCTGTCCTCAGCGCGTTTGACCGCTGCCATGACTGCAGGGATGCGTTTGCTCAGGGGGGCGTGGACCGGATTGGCGGAAATCTCGTCATCCTTGATGAAATCGACGCCGGCATCGCAGAGCCGACCGACCAGCCCTGCCGTATCTTCAGCGGTTAATCCCACATTTGGCTTGATGATCGAACCAATCATCGGTCCTTCAGAAACGCCCGTCAGCCTGCGGGTGCCGGCAATGCCCTGTTTCGGCAAGAGGTATCGTCGGCGCCAGGAGGCTGGCAGAGTTATATTCTCTAGCCGAAGGCCTGTGACCTCGCCGAGATCGTAGAGGTTGCCGGCTACCGTCGAGGCAAGTGCCGCAAGATTGACGCCGATATTGTCGATCGGAAAACGGATACTGACGGTTGCTCGATGCGGCCTGGTGGTGATGCCGCGGCGAATAAGCCACGCGCTCGGCAGTGTCGGGTGGCCGATCTCCCCCAAATCGACCACCTCGAGCACCTCCGCACGCGCGCGGGCGCGCAGATCGTCCGTCTCTCCCTCGACACGGATGAACGTGCCAGAAGATTGCTCCCCGGCCATGATCTCCGCCACTTTCTCGAGTGGAAGCGGTGTCTCTATCAGGTAATCCGCCGTAAAATGCGTATCCGTCACGGGAGCCTCAAATCTTCGAGAGGTCGGGGAAGGGACGAACCGGGACACTGCCGTCCCAATCTTCCGAAGCCTTGCGTATCGCGTCGAACATGCGACCCTTCGGACCTGCGACTTCCGACAGTTCAATGACGGTGCCGGGATGGTAATGCGTATCGAAATAGACGAAGCGGCCGTTCTCGCCGACTTCGCCTTCCATCACCACCTTGTAGCCCTGCTGTGTCAGCCGATCGAGGTCTGCATCGAAGGTGTCCGTCCAGTAAGCGACATGCTGAAGGCCGCGATGTCCTGCGTCGCGAAAGTCCTTGTACATTGAAGGCACGTCATTGCGGGTCTGGATCAGCTCGACCTGTAGCTCGCCTGAATTGGCCAACGCCACGGAATTGTGCGGCTCGTGGCTTTCACCGCGATAGCGGTAGTTCACGATCGGAACCCGCTCTTTGTAGAAGAACGGACCGACGCCCAGCGTATCGCTCCAGTATTGCATTGCCGCTTCGATATCATCCACGACATAACCCGCCTGGCGGATCTTTCCAAAAAAACGGCTCATCTGATGTCTTGCTCGTAATTCTGATTGAAATTGATGGAGGCGGCAGGTGTTCGCCGGCCGCCGTATATTTCAAGGTCAGGCGAGTGAGCCGACGACACTTTCGAGCGCGCCCCAGGCTTCGTCGCCGAATTCCTTGCTCCACTTGGAATAGAAGCCGCCCGTCTTCAGCTTGGCGCGGAATGTCTCCGTCTCGACCTTGTTGAACTTCATGCCGGCTTTCTCGAGATCTGCCTGCACGCCCGCATTTAGAGTGGCTATATCCTGGCGTTGCTGCAGTCCGGCCTCGTTGATTGCTCGCGCCACGATCGTCTTGACGTCGTCCTTCAAATCGGACCACTGCCGGCCATTGGCGATGAACCAGTAGCCATCCCAGATATGGTTGGAGAGCGCGCAGTTTTGTTGCACTTCATAGAGCTTCGCGACCTGGATGATCGGTAGCGGGTTCTCCTGAGCATCGACCACCTTTGTCTGCAGAGCAGAATAGACTTCGCTGAACTGCAGGCTGGTCGGCGACGCGCCGAGTGCGGAGAACATGTCGACCGAAAGCGGGCTTACCGGCACGCGGATCTTCAGGCCCTGCATGCCATCGGCATTGGTGATCGCATTGCCGCTGGTGGTCGTCTGGCGGAAGCCGTTGTCCCACATGGTTTCCAGCGCGTAGAGGCGCGAGCCCTCGATCTTGCTGCGCACGAGCTTGCCGACCGGGCCATCCATCGCCTTCCATACCTGCGCATAATCCTTGAAGGCGAAGCCGACGGCATTGAGAGCAGCGGTCGGCACCAGCGTGGCGATGACGAGCGAGGAAGGCGTGAAAAAGGTAAGCGCGCCGCCGCGAACCTGCGACAGCATATCGGTGTCGCCACCAAGCTGGTTTGCCGGAAAGATCAGCATTTCCACCTTGCCGTCGGTTTCCTTTGCGATCCGGTCGGCTGCTTCCTTGGCGCGGATGTTCAGCGGATGGCTGAGCGGTAGGTTGTTGCCATAGCGGAGCTGAATCTCAGCTGCTCCGGCAAGGCGCGGAATTGAAAATACGGCGCCCGCTGCCGGCGCAGCGGTCAGCCCCTTGAGGAGCGTGCGGCGGCTCAATGTCGTTTTCATCTATTCCCTCCCTTATGAAAAAGTCTCTTCCCATTGACGAAAATCAATCATATGAATGATGAAGTCAAACATGAAATCTGATGTAATTTGATGTGTTTCGATGCTGCTAGAATCAACCGAACAGTCTGAAATCAGTCGGCGCCCGACGATTGTCGATGTTGCCCAACATGCCGGTGTATCGACGGCGACCGTCGACCGTGTGCTGAATGGGCGCCAGGGTGTTCGGGCGCCGACGGTGCAGCGCGTGATGCGATCGGCCGCGCAACTCGGATATGTCGAAGGCGATCTGCTGGGGGAGGCGGCAGTGACCTCGCCGGCAAATATCTCGTTCCTGCTTCCGGCCGGAACGAACCGCTATCTCACTCATCTCGGCAAACTGGTTGTCGAGCAGACACCGCTTTTCCAGAAGAACGGCATCAAGCCGACAGTCGAATACATCAAGAGCTTCAGCCCAGATGCGCTGGCCGCTGCAATGCTGAGGCATGGAAAATCCGCCGACGGCATCGCCTTCATGGCGCTAGAACATCCGACGGTGCGCGAAGCGGTCAATCGTCTGGCGGGAAAGGGCGTGCCGACTGTAACGCTGATCTCCGACATCGCCAATGCCCAGCGCTCGATGTATCTCGGTCTCGACAATCGGTCGATCGGGCGGCTTGCCGGATATCTGATCGCGCGGTTCGTCGGCAATGCACCGGCCAAGGTTGCCATGATCGCTGGAAGCCTGAGTTACCGGGCCCATGAGGAACGCGAGATGGGCTTCCTTCATGTTCTGCAGGAACGCCATCCGAATATCGAGGTCGTCGGCATCCGTGAGGGGCATGACGACGAGGCGCTCAATTACCGGCAGATGCGAATGTTGCTGAGCCAGCATCCGGATCTTGCCGGCATCTACAATATTGGTGGCGGTGCGAGCGGTGTCGGCAAGGCAATCAGGGATGCGCGTCGTGAGCAATCCTTAGTCTTCATCGGTCATGGCCTGACGCCGGATACCCGCGCATTCCTGATCGACGGCACCATGGATGCGGTGATTACCCAGAACCCCGGCGAGACGATCAATCGCGCTATCCGGGTCTTCAACAATCTACGAGAAGGTAGGCCTGCCGAAGAGGATATCGACCCGCTGCGCAGCGAGGTGATCTTCCGGGAGAACCTGCCGTGAACCTGTACTAGACCCGGATTACCGCTCGGCCTGGAGGAGGTGGAGTTGGTGATCCGGTTGCCATTGAGGAGGAGAGAGATGGCGATGAGTTCCGAAGTGATGGACGACCTGCCGGCGATGGAGCTTCAGCAGTCGGTGCCGGGCTCGCGTTGGATGCGGCCGGTCGAGATTATCTGTGCGGTTCTGCTGACATTCATCATAGCTATCCTGCTGGTCGGCGTGACCGCACGCTATGTGTTCTCCTCGCCGCTTATCTGGGTGGATGAAAGCGCATCCTTCGCGTTTCTCTGGTTTGCCATGCTTGGTGCCGCAATCGCCATCGACCGGCATGAACATCTGCGCCTGACGGTCTTTCTGCATCTCCTCGATGAACGGAAACAGGCATTCGTCGCGACGATCGGTCTGCTTCTCACCGCCGTTTTCCTGGGCAGTCTGCTTTATCCCGCATTCGATTACGCGATTGAGGAGAGCTATGTCACATCTGCGTCCCTGCTGATCCCGATGAGCTACCGCGCTTCGGCACTGCCCGTCGGGTTGACGCTCATGCTGGCCACTGTCATCCTCCACGGCGTCCGCATCGGTAACGCCCGGATGTTGATCGGCGCAGCGGTTGTTGTTGGAGCTGCCGGAGGATCACTTTTTGCGCTTGAGCCGGTATTCGCCTATTTCGGCAACTGGAATATCGTCGTCTTCCTCGTCTTCGGTGTGGGCCTGTTGTTGGCCATGGGCGTGCCGATCGCTTTCTGTTTCGGTCTCGGTGCGCTGTCCTTTCTGACCTTCACCACCTCCATGCCGACCTTCGTCATCATCGGACGCATGGATGAGGGCATGTCCAGCATCATCCTTCTTTCCGTTCCGATCTTCGTCCTGCTTGGTTGCGTGCTAGATGCGACGGGCATGGGCAAGGCGATCGTCGAGGTGCTTGCCTCGCTGCTCGGTCATGTGAAGGCGGGCATGTCCTATGTCCTGCTCGGTTCCATGTTTCTCGTCTCGGGCATTTCCGGATCCAAAGTCTCCGATATGGCGACGGTCGCGCCGGCGCTGTTTCCGGAGATGAAACGGCGCGGCCACAAGCCGCCGGAAATGATCGCGCTACTGGCGACCGGCGCTGCAATGGCAGAGACGGTTCCGCCCTCGATCGTGCTGATCGTGCTGGGTTCGACCGCAGGTGTCTCGATTGCCGGCCTGTTCACCTCCGGCTTTGCCATCGCCATGGTCCTGCTGCTGGTGCTGGCCGTTCTTGCCCGATGGAAATCAAGGCATGAATCGATGGAAGGTGTCAGGCGAGCATCCGTCAAAACGGTCTGGAAGGCGGTCGTCATCGCGGCGCCGGCCCTGCTTTTACCGTTCCTCATCCGCAGCGCCGTCGGCGGCGGCGTCGCAACTGCAACCGAAGTCTCCACCATAGCTGTCCTCTATGCACTGATTATCGGTGCGACACTTTATGGCGGTATCAGCTTCAAGAAACTCTACAGCATGCTAGTCGAGACTGCGGCCTTGTCCGGCGCGATCCTGATCATTCTCGGCTGCGCCTCGGCAATGGCGTGGGCACTCACCCAGACGGGCTTCGCCTTTAAGCTGGCGCAAGCGGTGACGGACCTTCCCGGCGGCTGGCTCACATTCATGGGCGTGACTGTCCTGATCTTCATGGTGCTGGGCTGTGTGCTGGAAGGCCTTCCGGCGATCGTGCTGATGGCACCGATCATGTTTCCGATAGCCAAAACCCTCGGCATCAACGACGTGCACTACTCCATGGTCGTCGTCACCGCGATGAATGTCGGATTGATCGCGCCGCCGATCGGCATCGGTTTCTATATTGCCTGCAAGATCGGGGGCGTTGCACCTGACGAAGCAATGAAGGCAATCTGGCCCTATATAGGCGCGCTGCTCATTGGTCTCTTCCTGATCGCAGTGTTTCCCGTTCTGTCTACCGCATTCCTCTAGCTGAGCGGGTAAAGTGGTGTTTCGATGTAGGCAGACGGTTAGATGTTGAGGTGATTGGTTGGGATGAACGGGGGCGAATTGCACGCTATGTTAACCAAAGCCGTAATCGCTGCGAGCGCAGGTCGTGGCGAACTTCGGCATATTGTAGTCATGCAATGACGGGCCGGTGTTTTTCATCCCGCGAGACCTTCATCAGGTTCTAAGTTTGAATGCAGCAAGTGCAGCCACCGGGGCTCGGCTCACTAGGATGCGGGTTATTAGCTGATGCGATCCATGTCCTTGTTGCTGCAAGCTTGAGCGCTACGAGATCGTCGTCTGCCCGCCTATCATATCGTGCGTCCAAGCCTCGCCTCTCCTTAAGGCGGTTGAGAACTGCTCCACGAGATTGCGCTAGCGATAGGCCCATCGGCTAAAACTGAAACTCTATTTGGGATTTGTCTTTGCAGAGATGTTCGCGCAGCATTTCCGTTGCTTGGCAACGTTACGAATTGCGTTGGCGTAGTAAGCCTTGTCAGCCAGGAGTTGTTTTTGGCTGCAGGTCGCTCAGCAATTTTTCAGCCATGGGAGCATCTGCGGGTTGACCCGCCGTCAGTTCCAGCCGAACCAGCAAGCCATCAGCATCGACGAATGCGTGTCAGGCCGGCACGCGAACGTCCCATGCAAGGATCGGCAGTGCACTTTTTTAGCGTTGGCACCGAGCTGGTGAATACGAACGCAGGAGGAACCGATCATTACGATGTCGCATTCATAACGCTTCCCACACACCTGCTTTGCGCCAGCGAGAAAAGCGATTGTTACAGCGTGGTGCACGGGCCATGACGAGCCGGTCCGGAAGCGCCAGAGAACGCCGTTGATCACCGGGTAGTCGTCAACCCGTTCAACTCCACGGCTGTTGGTCGAAAGTAGCGGCGCGATAACGGCCCATTCTTCATCGTTCAGTTCGTGATGGCGCATAGAAATCTCATTCCAGGAGAGTGACCACACCCAGTCAACAAGATGAACCCTCTCTATGAGGACACTACCCTAAGATATCTCGCAATTCTGAGCTGGGGACCGCTCACTTGCCTCCCAGTCATGACAAATAAATAGTTCAAAGGTTCGATTCCCATCACATCCCCGTCGTCTGGGAGGTGACGGTGTGAAGAGCGGAAGCCAGTCCCTGAAGACAGAATTGCGCTTCTATCCTCATCGGGGATGTCATCTGGTGGTACCGGAATACGGGCATTGCTCCTGGCAGCTGGGTCGCCCGAAAAGCTCCAGTACGCTTAGGAGTTAGTTGCGGCGACCGATCGTCTTTCCACCACATGGCAGGCAAGCTCGATGCGGCGTGACAAAGCCGGCACGCCGGAACAGAGGTCGCGCAGCAGGTCGACCGCCGTCATGCCGATTTCGCGCATAGGGATATGCACAGTGGTCAGCGGCGGGTTGAGGAAGGCGGCCTGTGGCAGGTCGTCCATGCCCATCACCGACACATCGTCTGGCACACTGTAACCGGCCTGTTGCACGGCCATCATCGCGCCGGCCGCAAGGCTGTCGCCGGCCGTCAGAATGGCGGTGAAATCGAGGCCTTTTTGGGCGATACGCTCGGTGATCGCCTGTGTCGCCAGTTCCGGCAACCAGTCGTCGACGGTGACGGTCATGTCCGGTGTCGGGGTGATGCCGCGGTGGCGCAAGGCATCCCAAAAACCTTCCTGACGGCGCTCGATCGTGCGGCGGCCGGGGCGCATGAGGAAGAGGATGCGGCGGTGGCCGAGATCGAGCAGGCGGTCGGTGGCCATTTGCGCGGCGGAACGGTTGCAGGGGGTGACGCTCGACAGCCGCATATGCGGATCGTCGCCATTGATCAGCACGACCGGCTTGTCGAAAGCGCGGGTGGCGGCCAGCATGCGTTCGTCGTCCACTGTCAGGAACAACAGGCCGGTCACGTCGGGATCGCTGCCTGCCTCGTCGAGGACGGAACGTTCGTCGTTGGCATCGGCAATCGGGCGGGTGATGATATCGAGGCCGAGCATGTTTGCGCGGTCGCGGGCACCTTCGAGAACATGCAGGGTGAACTGGTTGCGCACGTAATCGATCATGGCTGCACTCGAGGCGGCAATGACGATCTTCTTGCCTGGCACGGGTGCCGGCATCGGGTAATTGGCGTCCTTTGCGGCTTCCAGAATACGCTGGCGGATATCGTCGCGCACACCCTTTTCACCGGTCAGGGCGCGCGACACTGTGCTGAGTGAAACACCGACCTTTTCAGCGATATCTTCCAGCCGCACACGCCGGCTCTTCTTGCCGCGTTTGTTGGGAAGTGCTGCGTCTGCCATCGGTCCTCTCCAGTAATCGTCACCAGACTGCAAAAAATTTTCAGATTGCGCAATCGCAAATCCGATGTTTACATCCCGTCACCGCACGGGAGAAGCGGATTGGAGGAGCCGGTGCCGCAAGGCGCCGGATGAGGAGGAGACTGGCATGGGCCTTTCTGCCCGGCATATCCGTGACAAACTCGATCTGCTCGTCACCGGCATGACCGGCCTGCGCGATGACGGTCGTTTTCACGAACCCAATCTCGATGGTTCGGCCGGCGATTACATTTCCTTCGACAGCTGGGAATGGCCGCAGGGCGTTGGTCTTTATGGCCTGATCCGGCTGTGGCAGTTCACAGGTCGCGACGACCTCAAGATTTTGATCGAGAACTGGTATGCCGCCCGCATCGAGGCTGGCCTGCCGAAACTCAACGTCAATACGACGGCGCCGATGCTGGGCCTTTCGGTTTTGTGGCGCGAAACCCGCGATACGCGCTGGCAGCCGGTGCTGGATGCGTGGGCGAACCGCGCGGTGACCGAAATGGACCGCACGCGGGAAGGCACCTTTGCGCATCACGTCTCCGACAAGGTCAATGACGACGAGCTTTGGGACGACACGCTTTATATGGTGGCTTTGTTCCTCGCTTCCTATGGTCAGGCCAGTGGCCGCACCGAACTGGTCGATGAGGCAATAAAGCAGTTTCTCGTCCATACCCGTTATCTCGCCGACAAAAAGACCGGCCTGTGGTTTCATGGCTGGACCTTTCAGGGACATCATAATTTTGCGGAAGCGCGCTGGGCGCGGGGTAATGCCTGGATCACTGCGGGCATGCTCGATCTTTTCGATCTCGCCGATATTCCGGCGGCGGTGAAGGACTTTTTGACCGGCGTTCTGGTGGCGCAGGTGGATGCGCTCCTCGAGTTGCAGACGGCATCCGGCGCATGGCGCACGCTGCTGGACGATCCGACATCCTATGAGGAAATCTCGGCGACGGCCGGTTTTGGTTATGGCCTGCTCAAGGGGCATCGGCTGGGTATCGGCACGCCGGAATGGCGCGAGGCTGGTTTGCGGGCCGTCGAGGCGCTGCTGGCCAATATCGATGAGACCGGCACCGTGCTGAATGTTTCCTACGGCACCCGCATGGGCCACGACCTGCAGTTTTATCGCGACATCCCGATCCAGCCGACCGGTTACGGACAGGCGCTTGCGATCCTGTGCCTGTCCGAGGCGCTGCGCCATGTCGAAGGAGAGGTTTGATGGTGATGAAGGTTCTGTATGGCGCCGGTCCGGATGACATCAAAGGTTTTGATACGGCGCGGCTGCGCAAGGAATTTCTGGTCGAGGACCTTTTTCAGCCGGGTGAGGTGAGTTTCACCTATACCCATGTCGATCGCCTGATCCTCGGCGGCGCAGTGCCGCTCGATGCGACGCTGACATTTGGTTCGGGCAAGGATATCGGCACGCCTTATCTTCTCTCGGCGCGCGAAATGGGCGTCGCCAATCTGGGCTGCAGCGGCACGATCACGGTGGATGGCCAAGAATTCGAGCTGGAAAACCGCGATATTCTTTATATCGGCCGGGGTGCGCGGGAGATTTCGCTCGCCAGTCATTCGGTGGATAAGCCGGCGCGGTTCTACATGAATTCGGTTCCGGCAGGCGCGGATATCCCGCATCTGCTGATCAAACGGGCTGAATCGAAACCGCTCGATCTCGGCGATACGAAACGCTCCAACAAGCGGAACCTGCGGATGTATATCCACCCGCAGGTGGCGCCTTCCTGCCTGCTTCTGATGGGCATTACCGATCTTGCCAAGGGCAGTGTGTGGAACACCATGCCGCCGCATCTGCATGAACGGCGCATGGAGGCCTACTGCTATTTCGATCTGGCACCGGAAGAGCGTGTCATCCACCTGATGGGGCGGCCGGAGGAAACGCGGCATCTGCTGGTCAAGGATCTCGATGCGGTGCTGTCGCCGGCATGGTCGATCCATATGGGCGCGGGTACCGATGGCTACGCTTTCGTCTGGGGCATGACCGGCGAAAACCAGGAATATAACGACGTGGCCCCGGTGGCCCTCAGCGAACTCAGATAAGGCGGCAGGCGAAGATGAACCCGGAACAGAACTGGATGCGCAAGACATTGAAGCCGGGCGATGCCGTTCGCTACTGGCAGCTTGGTCGCATCGCCGAGGAACGGTTCGACGTGCCCGACGCGCCGATGAAGGGCGAGATGGACCCCTTCTTCTTCCTCACCAAGGTGAAGAACTTCATTCCGCATGAATATCCCTGCCGCACCATCTTTGCACAAAACTATCGCGGTAAAAGGCCGGATGTGCGCGGTGAATTCGAGGCATCGCGCTGGTGGCTGCCCTTCGGCTCGCCACGGCTCGACCTTTCCGGTTTCTGGTTCCGCCCGACGCGGCTCGCCACATGGACGCGCACCTATATCGAAGCGGAGACGGCGGGCACTGCAAAGATCCGGCTCGGCACCTGCGGCGGCGCCGTGCTCTGGTTGAACAGTTCGGAAGTGGGCTGGATGGCGCCCTATAGCCGCAATCTCGAAGCCAAGCAGGAGTTCGAACTGGAGCTGACCGCCGGCCCTAATGAGATCGTGCTTTTCTTCGATGATCTCGCCGAACGTGATGCCCGTTATTTCTACCAGTTCGATTATCTTTCCGGCCCCGTCGCCAATGTTGCCCTGCCGGTTCCGGTCGCGGGAGCCGTGGCGGACAGTCTGGAAGAAGCGCTGGACGGCATGCATCTCGATCGCCAGCACTATTTCGGTGGTGATATCACCGTGCTGTTTGCCAAGGCCTTGCCGGTGGAGGCCAAGGTCAATGTCGCCATCGAAGGCGATTTCATGTCGCGGGAACGCTTCGATTACGATTTCGAGCTTCCGGCCGGTGTCGGCACTCTCAATGTCGGGCCATCGGAAAACGCGCCTGCCGATTTCCGCCATCTGCGCGTGACGCTGAATGCCCGCGGTTTTGTCGCCTCGCGGTCGGTCGGCGTGGAAATCTGCCATGCGGCGCGTCAGGGTGAGGCCTCGGCGTCGCTCTCCGAGCGGATCACGGAAACGCTGACCGAGGTGTCCAATTATTCCGAGCGCGATACGGTGCGCGCCTTTGCCCGGCTGGCCAGTGGCCGTGGTGGCGCTGACACCGATGCGATGATCGAGGAAATCCTGTCATCAATCGAGGATTGCCATGACTGCGCCGATTTTTCGCTGGTTCCGCTGATCTGGTCGCGCACGACATGGGGCGGCGATATCAACGACAAGACGCGCGCCCGCATCGACGCCGCCATCCTGAACTATCGTTACTGGATGGATGAGCCGGGCAATGACGTGCAGTGGTATTTTTCGGAAAACCATGCGCTGCTGTTTCATACCTCCGCATATCTCGCCGGTCATCTGCTCCCCGAAGCGACTTTTGTCCGTTCCGGCCGCAAGGGTTCGGAGCAGGCAAAGGTTGGCGCGGAGCGCGTGCGGGCATGGCTCGACCATTTCGAGCATTGGGAGATGGCCGAGTTCAACTCGGCTCCCTATTTCCCGATCGATCTGAAAGGCCTGACGGCGCTGGCAGCCCTGTCTCCGGACAAGGATATCGCTGACCGCGCCAAGGCCGGCATCGTGCGGTTGGCCGAAATCATCGCCCGTTCGGCGCATCATGGCATGGTGACAGCGGCGCAGGGGCGGTCCTACGAACATACGCTCTGCGCCGGTCGTTCGCTGGAGCTTTCGGCGGTTGCCCGCCTGCTCTGGGGCAAGGGTTTTTATGGCCGCCGCGTGCACTGCCTGCCGCAGATGGCTGTCTGCCTGCGCGACCATGGGCTGGTCATCCCCGATGAATTTGCAGCAATTGCCGATCACAAGGGCGCCGACCATCAGGAATGGCGGTTTGCGCAGGGCGAAAACGCGTTTGCGGCGCTTTATCATTACAAGGGCAAAAATTTCGCCATGGGATCGACGGTGCATTACCGCTGGGACGAATGGGGATATCAGGAAACCGTGCTGCATCTGCGCATTGGTGACAAGCCGGAAGCGGCGATCTGGATCAACCATCCGGGCGAAACGATCCAGTTCGGTTACGGGCGTCCATCCTATTGGGGAGGTTGCGGCACCATTCCTCGCGTGCAGCAATATCGCGGCCTCGCCGTCGTGGAATTCACCACTTATGAGGAACAGCCGGATTTTACCCATGCCTGGTTCCCAAAGGCCGAGTTCGACGAAAGCCGCGTTTCGGGCAGTCTGGCACTTGCCCGTTCGGGTGAGGGGGCCGTGCTTTTACGAGCCGGTTCCAATCTTCACGCCACAGATGATGGCCCTTCGGCCGGTGCCGAATTGCGGCAATTCGGCCAGAAAACCCGCTGGATCGTGCGTGTCTGCGAGGCCGGCGATCTGACCTCGGTGGAAAGCCGGTTTGGCGATCTGGCCGCCGAACATGGGCCGGATGGTGTCATCATTGTCGAAGACCCGGAATATGGTAGCGTTCGTTTCGGGGCCGATGGTTCCGTGGAGGCTGAAGGCCGCGTGATAACGCGGACGGATTACAGCGTGAGGGGCGAAGCAATCTTGCTTGGCGTCTAGTCGTCACCGGACGGGTTGGGAGGCATTGTCCACAATGGGAGGAAACGTGCATGAAGACCAGATCGCTTGTGGCGGGCCTTGCGCTCGCGCTTCTCACCTCGACGGCGGCCCATGCCGGCGATGTGCGTATCATGTGGTATTCCGATGGCGTCGAAGGCGAGGTGATGAAAGACCTTGTCGGGCGTTTCATGAAGGAAAATCCCGGCATCAACGTCATTCTCGACAATGTTGCCTATAGCGTCATCAAGGAACAGCTGCCGGTGCAGCTGGAAGCCGGCAACGGGCCGGATATCGCCCGCGTCACCGCCATCAAGGAACTGTCGAAACACTGGCTGGACCTGCGCCCGCTGGTGAAGGACGCCAAATATTGGGACGACAATTTTGGCAGCCAGGCGGACTGGATGCGGCCGGACGGTTCCAACCAGATTTCCGGTTTCATGACGCAGATCACCCTGACCGGCGGTTATGCCAACAAGACCCTGTTCGATCAGGCCGGCGTGCCGATCCCCGGTCCGAAGGCGACTTGGGAAGACTGGGCTGCCGCCTCGAAGAAGGTGCAGGAAAGCCAACAGGTGCCGTTCGCCATGGCGATCGATCGCTCCGGCCATCGCATCACCGCGCCGCTTCTTTCCTATGGCGCCAATTATGTGGGCTCCGACGGCAAGCCGGCACCGCTCGACAAGGGTGCGAAGGACTATCTCACCAAATTTGTCGGCTGGGCTGACGACGGCACCGTCAGCAAGGATGTCTGGGTGTCCGCTGCCGGCAGCACTTATCGCGCTGCGGCCGACGATTTCATCAACGGCCAGCTCGCCTTCTATTATTCCGGTTCCTGGCAGGTGGCAAACCTTGCCACCAAGATCGGTAACAACTTCGACTGGGTTGCGGTCGGCAGCCCCTGCGGCCCGGCCGCCTGCACCGGCATGCCGGGTGGTGCCGCTCTGGTGGCGGTGAAATACACCAAGAACCAGGAGGACGTCGCCACCGTGATGGACTGGTTCGCGCAGGAAAAAATCGTCAAGGAATTTTCCGAACGCACGCTGTTCCTGCCCGGCCACAAGGCGGTGGTCGACAAGGGTGGTCTCGATTTCAAGTCGGACAATGAACAGGCCAAGGCCGCGCTGAATGTCTTCGTGGAATCCACCAAGACAACATCCGAAGCGGCGCTGAAACTGCCGGGCTGGCGCTGGTCCGACACGGTTTATGCGGCGATCGTTACCCGCATCGGCCAGACGCTGGCGGGTGAATTGAAGATCGATGATGCGTTTACGCGCATCGATGCGGATATCGCCCAGAAGGTGAAGGATGCGGGCAAGTAGTTAGTGCTGAAGTTGAGGCGCTGCGCCCCGCTGATCTTTCCGCAGGCCGAGGGCCTTTGCAGATGGAGGTGAGGCAGTGCCTCTTGCTCCCTTCGATCTCCCCCTCAAGGGGGGAGATCGGCTGGGCGCACTGTCCCGGCTTCATATGCCCTCCCATTTTGGAGGTGGCGAAACGACAAAATTCGACGGTAATGGAGGAGAAGACACGACCATGACCACACCATCTCTCTCCGCCATCCTGATGGCACCCATCAACACCATCATGCGCATCATCGATGCGCCGCTGCGCCGCCTGCAAAAGGCGACCGGCATCGGTGGCATGGCGGCGTTTTTCCTCGCGCCGAACATGCTGATCTTCGGCATTTTCGTGCTGCTGCCTCTCGTCATCAACTTCGTCTACTCGATGACCGGCGGCACCGCCTTTTTCCTCTCCGAACGCGACTTCATCGGCGGCGCGCAATATTCGCGCCTGTTCGAATGCCAGAACTATCTCGATCCGATGTCGTGCCAGGAGGATGCCTTCTGGACCGCCGTCGGAAACACGTTCTGGTTCGTGGTCCTGCAGGTTTCGCTGATGATCCTGACGGCGTTGATCACGGCGTTGATCCTCAACCGCGAACTTGCCGCCCGGTCATTCTGGCGCGCCGTATTCTTCTTTCCCGTGCTGCTGTCGCCAGTCGTGGTCGGACTGATCTGGAAATGGATTCTGCAGCGTCAGGGCCTCCTGAATTTTGGTCTCTATCAGTTCGGCATGGACCCATACACATGGCTGACCGACCGCAGCTGGACCTTTGCCGCCACGATCGGTGTGTCGCTCTGGGCGCATATGGGGTTTTACGCGCTGATCATTCTGGCGGGCCTTCAGGCGATCCCGAAAGATCTCTATGAGGCGGCGGAGATGGACGGCACCAAGCCGGCGCGCGTCTTCTGGCGCATCACCCTGCCGCTTCTGGCACCGAACCTTCTGGTCGTCGTGGTGCTGGCGCTGATCAAGTCCGTGCAGGTGTTTGACGAAATCTACGTGCTGACCGGCGGTGGGCCGGGCACGAGTACCCTGTTCCTGACGCAATATATCTATGAAACCGGCTTTGCCTCGGCGCTGCGCAATCCGGGTCTGGCGGCCGCCGCCTCCATCCTGATGGGCGGTGTGCTGGTGGTGCTGACGTTGATCCAGCTCGGCATCGGCAAGCGCGGCGAAAACAAGGGGAAACGCTGATGGGAAAGGTTGCGCGTTTCATCCTGCGCCGGAAAGGCGGCAAGGGCTGGCACTGGACCGATGTCTTTACCTGGGTCTGGCTGGTCGGCGGGTTGATCATCATGTTCGGCCCTGCCGTCTGGCTGGTGTTTTCCTCGCTGAAGACCCCGGCCGCGCTGGCAGAATTCCCGCCATCGATCCTGCCCTATGTCACCAGTCAGGCGACCGTCGAAGGCTACGACAAGCCTTTGATGCTCTATGACGCGAAGATGCCGGACGGTTCGACGCGGGTTCTCGCCGAAGTGCGGCGTATCGGACTGGTGGCGCAGATGGTCGATCCCAAGGCGCCGGGCGAGATCTTCAAGGTCAACATCAACGACCGCGCCCCGGTGCGCACAATGTCGTTCGCCACGGAAAACTATACCGAACCCTTCGTGCATTTCGATTTTCTGCGCTATCTCTGGAACTCGGTTTTCGTGACAGTGGTGGCAACGGTGATCACGCTGGTGGTCAATTCCATGGCGGCATTCGCGTTGTCTAAATACGAGTTCAAGGGCCGCTCGCTCGCCATGCTCGTCATCCTCGCGACGCTGATGGTGCCGCTGTCGGTGATCATGGTGCCGCTTTATTCGATCATCTCGACACTCGGCCTGTTCAACAGTCTATGGGGTGTCATCCTGCCGACCGTGGCGACGCCGACCGGCGTCTTCATCCTGCGGCAATACATGCTGACCATTCCCGACGAACTGATCGACGCGGCGCGCATGGACAAGGCGTCGGAATGGCAAATCTACTGGCGCATTGTGCTACCGCTCACGGCGCCAGCGCTGGCGGTTCTGGCGATCTTTTCGGTCGTCTGGCGTTGGAACGACTTCTTGTGGCCGCTGATCGTGCTGTCGCGGCGTGAGCTTTACACCCTGCAGGTCGGCCTGAGCATCTATTCCGGCGAACTCAATGTGCAATGGCATTTTATTCTGGCGATGACCGTCGTCACCATGATCCCGGTCGTGCTGGTCTTCATTTTCCTGCAGCGTTTCATCACCACCGGCATTGCCGGCACCGGCCTGAAGTAAGGGACACCGATGGGCGAAATCAAACTCACCGTCGTCAAGAAATCCTTTGGCGCACTCGCGGTCCTGAAAGACATCGACCTGCATATCAAGGATGGCGAATTCGTCGTTTTTGTCGGCCCGTCCGGCTGTGGAAAATCGACGCTTCTGCGCACCATTGCCGGGCTGGAAAAGGTGACGGGCGGCGAAATCCAGATTGACGGCAAGCGCGTCAACGAGGTGACGGCGGCCGATCGTGGGCTAGCCATGGTGTTCCAGTCCTATGCGCTCTATCCGCATATGAGCGTGCGCCAGAACCTCGCCTTCGGGCTGGAAAACTCCAACATGCCGAAGGTGGAGATATCAGATCGCATCAACGAAGCCGCGCGCATGCTGGAGATTGAGGCCTATATGGACCGTCGTCCGGGGCAGCTTTCCGGGGGGCAGCGCCAGCGTGTCGCCATCGGCCGCGCAATCGTGCGCCGCCCGACGGCTTTCCTGCTGGACGAGCCGCTCTCCAACCTTGATGCCGAACTGCGTGTTTCGACCCGTGCGGAACTGGCGGCGCTGCATGCGCGGCTGGGGTCTACGATGATTTATGTCACCCATGATCAGGTGGAGGCGATGACGCTTGCGCACCGCATCGTGGTGATGCGGGCCGGCAAGATAGAGCAGGTGGGGACGCCGCTGGAGCTTTATAACGAGCCGGCAAACCGGTTCGTGGCGGGCTTTATGGGCGCGCCGCACATGAATTTTTTGAAGGCTGATGTGCTGGCCGTGTCCGCCGGTTCGGCGACATTGTCCTTCGCCGGTGGTTATCGTGCGGACCTGCAGACCGGGCATGCGAAGCTGCATGTGGGCGACAAGGTGACGGTTGGTGTCCGGCCGCAGCATCTGGTCGTCAGCAACGATCCGCAACATCCGGTGGCAAAGATTTATCTCGTCGAGGCGCTGGGATCGGAAACCGTTGTGCATGGCGATATCGGCGGCGAAAAGCTGCTGGCGGTCCTGCCGGGCCAGCAGAAGCTGAACGCGGGCGACAGGGTGCATTTCGACCTGTCGAAACCGGTCCTGCATGTATTTGATGACAATGGCCACCGCCTGTTCACCCATCCGGGAAGCGGGGCGTAAATCCTATCGACGCTCGCCGGTGCCAAGCGGTGTGGCGGGTGTGTCTTTTGGCACGCGGCCATATTCATGCGGCAGTGAGCAGGTTTTCAGCTGTGGCAAAATTTTTGTGCCAAAATGTTCGGCCTCGTCCAGATGCGGATAACCGGAAAAGATGAAGGCGCGGATGCCCATCTTTCGATAGGCCTCGATTTCCGACAGCACCTGATCGGTGGAGCCAACAATGGCGGCACCGCAGCCGGAACGGGCGCGGCCGATGCCGGTCCACAAATGTCGCTCGACATAACCGAACTGGTCGGCCAGTTCCCGCGCCCGCGCCTGATGCGATACGCCGAGCGAGATGCTGTCATGCGCGCGTTCGCGGATCAGTTTGCCGTATTCGTCATCGAGTTTCGAGACGATATGTTCGGCATATTCGCGCGCCTCCTGTTCGGTATCCCGCACGATCATGTGCACCCGCAGGCCGTAATCCAGCACCCGCCCATGCACCTCTGCGCGGGCATGCACGGCGCGCATGCGTTCCGCCAGCTGTTCCTTGGGTTCCGGCCACATCAGGTAAACGTCGCATTGCGCCCCGCAAAGCTCCAGCGCATCGGGTGAATAACCGCCGAAATAGAGAAGCGGCCCACCATTCTGCTGGTAGGGACGAGCGGGATCGGTGGAAACGTTCTTGAATTGGTAGATTTCGCCGTCGTGGTCGATCGTGTCACGCGTCCAGGCCTGTCGCAGGATCTCAACGACCTCATGGCTGCGACGGTAACGATAGGCGCTGTCGGCGACTTCGCCCGGAAAATCCGAACTGATAACGTTGAGGGTGAGCCGGCCCTTCAGCATATGGTCGAGCGTGGCCACGGTGCGGGCCAGCATGATCGGCTGCATTTCACCGCAACGGATCGCCGCCAGCATGTTGATGTTCTGCGTGATCGGCGCGCAGGCGGCGACAAAGCTCAGCGTATCCTGCCCGACCTGATAGGAGGAGGGGCAGAGAATGTTGCGAAAACCCAGCGCCTCTGCCTTTTTCACGATAGCGGAACAGTGTTCGAAGCTGGAGCGCAAAGCGCCATCCGGCACGCCGAGAAAGGCGTAATCATCGGAACAAAGCGAGGAAAACCACGAGATTTCCGAGGCATCGAGATCGGCGGATCGGACGGGTACAACGGTCATCGGAATTCTCCTCCCCGAGATCGATTGACTGTTGCGTAACATCGCGATTGATGTAAATCAATAGTGTATCAATTTGGCGGCGCGTGATGGGAGTGGGCATGCAGCAGACATCCGGCAGCCTGCCGATCTACCTGCAGATCACCGAGCTTCTGATCCGTGACATCGCGGCTGGCCGTCTGATCGACGGCGAAAAACTGCCGCCGGAACGGGAGATGTCGGAACGGCTGGGTGTCGCCACCGGCACATTGCGCAAGGCTCTGTCGGAGCTGCAATCTCGCGGCATGCTGGAGCGGGTGCAGGGTTCTGGCAATTACGTGCGCGCCGTCAGCGATCCGCAGAGCGTCTATGCGATGTTCCGGCTGGAGCTGCTGGAAGGCGGAGGCCTGCCGACAGCGGACATTTTGGATGTGCGGCGTTTGCCCAAACCGGCCGACCTGCCGGATTTCGGTTCGTCGAAAGAGGCGCACCGCATCCGGCGCATCCGCAAACTGTCCGGCAAGGTGGCGGGGCTGGAGGAGATCTGGCTGGATGGCGGTTATGTCGACGTGATCGCGCCGGCAGACCTGTCTGAATCGCTTTACCTCTATTACCGCACGCGGCTCGGTCTGTGGATCGCGCGGGCGGAGGATAGGATCGGTCTCGATACGGTGCCGAATTGGGCGCCGGAAAATTTTGGCCGCCGGGCGGGAGAGCCGGCGGTGCAGGTGTTTCGCATCAGTGAAGCGCAGGATGGAAAACGGGCGGAGGTTTCGCGCACATGGATCGACCATTCGGTCGCCCGTTATGTGTCGCGGCTGAAATAGGGACGGAGGAGAAATGGCAGTGCGTTACGGTGTGATCGGCTGCGGCATGATGGGGCGGGAGCATTTGCGCAATCTGGCTTTGCTGCCGGATGCGGAGGTGGTGGCGATTTTCGAGCCTGATGCGGGAATGAGGGCGCGCGCGGCCGAGCTTTCTCCGAATGCGCGTTTGGTCGGTTCGGTGGCGGAGCTTCTGGCCATTGAGGCGGTCGATTGCCTGCTGATCGCCAGCCCCAATCATTTTCATCTCGCTCAGCTGGAGGAGATCGCCGCGATCCGGTCGCTGCCGGTTCTGGTGGAAAAGCCTTTGTTCACCAGCCTCGACGACACGGCCCGCATCGAGACCCTGCGCCAAAACTATCCGGCGCCGATCTGGGTGGCGATGGAATATCGTTACATGCCGCCGGTGGCGCGGTTGATTGCGGAGGCTGAAGCCGCGACGGGTGGCATCCGCATGCTGACCATCCGCGAACATCGGTTTCCCTTCCTGACAAAGGTGGGCGACTGGAACCGCTTCAACAGCCGCACCGGCGGCACGATGGTGGAAAAATGCTGCCATTTTTTCGATCTGATGCGGCTGATCCTGAAATCCGATCCGGTGCGCATCATGGCATCCGGCGGCCAGGCGGTGAACCATGCCGATGAGCGTTATGATGGGCTACAGCCGGATATATGGGACCATGGATACGCCATCGTCGATTTTGCCTCCGGTGCCCGCGCCATGCTGGAGCTTTGCATGTTTGCTGAAGGCGCGCGTTACCAAGAGGAAATTTCGGCCGTCGGTCCGCTCGGCAAGATCGAATGCAAGGTGCCCGGGCCGGGGCGCTTCTGGCCGCAGCATCTCGGGAGCCCACCGGTCGCCAAGGTGATCGTGTCGCCGCGCGAGCCACAGGGGCCACGCGCGATCGACATTCCTGTCGATCGGGCGCTTCTCGATGCCGGCGATCATAACGGTTCGACCTTCTATCAGCATCAACGGTTTCTGCGCGTGGTGAGAGGGGATGGGCCGGTGGAGGTGACGGTCGATGACGGGCGATGGGCGGTACTTATGGGGCTGGCCGCCCAGCAATCGTCGGAGACGGGGCAGGTCTTGGAATTTCGCTCTGGAGCGTAGGTTTGCCACTCAATATCTAGAAATCGGCTCACAGGGGCAATTATCCTCCCTGTTCAGGGGCTTAAGCCAAGCGGAGACGTTGTGATGAAAGCTCGCAGTTGGAGATGACTATGATCCCATATGCACTTGTACAAACTCGCATTGATACCGAAATTCAGGATTGTACTGCCACCAGCAGCGAAGAGCATGGTGCTTAGGTTTCAGATACGGATGCGTATCCTATTCATCCGTACGGCCAACGATGGACTTTTCCGCTTAAACTTCTTTCGGGTCGAGAGGCTCATGATGCGTGGTTTAGCATCAATAGCTTGAAGCGCGGAACGACGTGCAAAAGGCTCTCCCAGAATAATGGTTCGGCGTGGTCTGCAATTTAGCGTAATGGTCACGGCATTCCAAATGCGGCACTCCACTCTGCTCCCATTTTCCAACGGTCTCACAAGAAGTCTTTTCCGAGACTTTCACGTGATCCGAGCTTTTTTGACGATTTCAGTGATATTCCAGTCCGGCACGCAGAGTTCTGGCAGCGCTGCTTTGTAGTCAACCAGGCCTGGCATATGGTGGCGCCACCGATAGGGTATCTGCGGCTGCACAGCGAGCCGGTGGCATCGACGATCCGTTTGTTGTAACCTCACTGACATTGGGAGGACGCATGGAACGTCGTCTCGCCGCCATCCTGGTCGCAGATGTCGTCGGTTATAGCCGTCTCAGCGAAATCGACGAGGAGAGGACGCGCGCGCAATTTCGATCCGACACGTACAACATTTGGGTCCCCACTATCGAGGCCAACAATGGCCGGTTCGTGAAGACACTGGGTGACGGACTGCTCGTGGAATTTCATAGTGTCGTTGACGCTCTTAGGTGCGCAATCGATGTCCAGAGACAGAAGAGGGAGCAGCGCGATGCTTCCGTTGGATCTGCGCAACTGCAATTCCGCATTGGTATCAATCTCGGGGATATTCTTGTCGAGGACGATGATGTGCACGGCGAAGGCGTGAATATCGCCGACCGAATCGAGGCATTGTCGGTGCCTGGCGGCATCGTGATATCCGGCTCCACCTACGACCAGGTCAGATCCAAGATCCATGTTGAATACGAGTCACTGGGTAGTCGAAAATTCAAGGGTCTCTCCGAGCACATCAGGGTATACCGCGTCTTGGCTGAGGCGCCGCCACTGCGGCGATTTCCAATCGTCAGCTTCGTATGGCGGAGGCGAGTACCGGTTGCAATCACCGTGATCGGTGGGCTGATTGCCGTGATCAGCCTGACATGGTGGCATGCGCAGTCCACTTTGTTTAACCCGCAGCCGACGGGACAATATGCCTATCCTTTGCCGGACAAACCATCCGTCGCGGTGTTACCCTTCGCCAATGTGAGCGGTGAGACAACGCGCGATCACTTGGCCGAAGGTCTGACAGATGACCTCATTACCGAACTCTCCAAGGTTTCCGGACTCTTCGTGGTCGCTCAACATTCTGTCTCGGATGCTCGTGAAAAATCCGGCACGATCCAGGAAGTGGCGTCTGCCCTGGGGGTCCGATATGTGCTCGAAGGGACATTGCAGCGCGACGGAACACGCCTGAGGATCAATGCCAAGTTGATCGAGGCGATGACAGGCCTGTCGATCTGGGCTGAAAAATACGACCGCCAATATGCTGATCTGTTCACCGTTCAGGATGACGTGATCGGACGGATCATATCGGCGCTCTCGGTCAAGTTGAGCAAAGGGGAGCAGCAACAGCTTTCCCGTATGCCTACAGACAGTCTGGAGGCCTACGACTATTACATGCGGGCCCAGCATGAGGGATTCATCTATGGCGATGTCGATACCTATCGGCGGACATTGTCTTTCTATCAAAAGGCTATCGAACTCGATCCCCGCTTTGCAAACGCCTATGCTGGGATAGCCCGGGTAGCAGTCGACGTCTGGCGTAACGACTACAACTTCATGTGGTCGGCCGCGGTGGCGCGAAAGATTGCCTATGACGCGGCGGGACAGGCACTGAAATTGGATCCTGGAAATTCCCGGGCGCATACCGTCCTCGCTTTACTGCAGTGGGTCGACGGTCACAGCGGCGAAGCGCTTGCGTCAGCCAACAACGCGATAGCGGCCCAACCCAACGACGCAGAGGCGCTTGCCAACCTGGCGCTTATCCAGGCGCATACAGGCTCGGCTGAGAAGGCTGTTTCCACGATCGAGATGGCGCTCCGGCTCGATCCTTCACCGGCGCCTGGTTTCAAGCTGCTCGCAGGGATAGTATTTTATACCGCGCGCAAGGAAAGTGACGCGATCCCGCTAATCGAGGCAGCGTTGAAAAGCCTTCCGAAAACTGAACCGGCCCGAGAGTATCTTGCGGCAGCCTACGCAAACATTGGCGACAAAACGCGTGCGCGAGAAGAAGCGACACGGTTGCTTTGGCTCTTTCCGGAAAGCAATCTGAGTTATTATCGCTATCTCTATGACTATTGGCCAACCGAAGATCTCGACCATCATCTTACCGCGCTTAAATCCGCCGGCATTCCGGATTGGCCATTCGGCTTCGAGGGCCATGACCGAGATCGCATAACAGGGGTGGACCTGCGGGCTTTGATCGACAACCAGACATGGGTTGGCAGGCATCGAAACGGGTCTGAATTCCTCCAGTATTTCAGCTCGGACGGAAAGACGGCTTACCGCAGCGCCAACACAAGCATTACCGGCACTGCCGAAATCAACGACGATAGACTATGCGAGAAGTTCGAGGGCTATTTTCTAGATCGCCTAGTGTGCGGCACCGTTTATCGCAACGTGAATACGGGGATGGCCAATTTCGCATATGTCCATATTACTCCGCGATCACTGCAGTATTTCTCGCTTGAGGAAAAAGCGCGCTGATTACAACAACGTCATTTCCACTGCTTCTGGATCTTCTCGGATATGAGCGTCTGCTGGACATCGGCCCAGTGTTTTTGCGATTCCGGCACCTTTGACTTGTTTGTCTCCATGCCATCGGCCGCGCCGGGATCATAACTGATGTAGAGTTTGCCATCTATGATGCGCCAGGCGCGTGGATCGACATTAGTCGTTACCGTCCCGAACGACACGCCATCCGCGCAATATCCACCGTATTGAGGGGCATAGCGGGAGGGTTCCTTGACGAAAAGATCCCGGTGTTCGGCGCTGGCAAAATACCAGATCGCTCCCAGCCAGCGATGGGAATATTGGGCGTTCCCTTCCACCGCCTTGCCGTCGACGAAATAGGAAACCGGATCATATCCCTTAATCGCCACATTGCCAAAATAGCCCGTATTCACGAAGTCTTCGCCAGCTGCGGTTTGCGCCAGCGAGGCACAAATTGCGAGCGTAGCCAGCCCAAGATGACGCTTTTTCCTGTCTGTGGACATGATGTCCCTCCCGATGTCGTCCTCAAGTCATATCAGGGCGACTTCCGTTTTATGCACTCCTTGTAGAGCGGTTCACCGACGAGTTCAGCCTTCTGGCATGTCGCCCCCGCCTTCAGTAGCATGTCGCCGACATCCCAATATCCGCGCCACCCGGCTTGCGTAAGTGGCGTATAGCCATTCCTCTCGGCCGCTTCGATATTCGCCTTGTTGGCGAGGAGAAATGCGGCGACATCGGCATGACCTTCCTCGGCCGCTGCATGAAGCGGGGACATGTGGTAGAAATTTTGGGTGTCGTTAACGGCAGCCCCTTCAGCAACAAGACGTTTCACTATGTGGAGGTTTCCGGCATAGGCGGCGGCGTGCAGCGCAGTCAGACCGCTTTTGTTGCGACCCTCAATATCTGCACCCCGGGCAAGAATTAAACCTACGGCGTCGGGATTTCCACTTAGCGACGCCAGGATGAGAGGCAAATCTCCGGCCTCATCCGCATCTGATACATTATCTCCCGCGTCGAGAGCCTGTGTCAGAAGCGCAAGATTCCCATTTCGTGCGGCCTCGTGTAGCTGGCCTGCGGCCGCCATATTGGCCGATATACTGACCAGTAAAAATATCGATTTATCGAAGATCACGGCACAACCCTCCTTGGCCGGGAGAGCTTCAGGCACACTCCCACCTGCACGCCGCATTCAGTAAATCATGAGGGCGAAATATAGCAGTTGTCAGGTTTTCGAGCAACCAATGCTTCCAAAAGATGGCAAGCGGTCTTCGCCATCTTGCGCTGAACCAGATGTTGGTCAGTCCGGGGCGGGCGGCAGGCGCGCCTTGACGAGTTCGGCGGTTGTCTTGCTCAAGCGTGTTACAAGCGTGCGCATGATCTCCGAAGCGACAGCGGGAAATTCGCTGGTTAACGCCAGAAAGTGATCCTGAGAAATGCGTAATGCTTCCAATTTCGACGTAGCACGTACCGTTGCCGTGCGTGGAATATTACACAGAATAGACATCTCCCCAACGACCGCATTGCGGCCAACTTCCGCGACGGTCAGTTCGCCGGAGGCAGATGATACGATCACGTTTGCCGTGCCGGATAGCAGCACAAAGGCGGCATCGCCTTGGTCACCTTGGCGGAAAAGATCCTGGCCTTTTCGGTATGTCATGCGATCGCAAGCGAAAGCGAGCAGCTTCAGCTTGGACGGCTCGATGCTTGCGAAGATAGGCACTTCCTTCAATGTCTGGACCTCATCGCTAAGCAATTTAGTCTCTCCAGCAAGATATTTTTCTATAGCATCTCGATGTTCATCGGTGGTCGGACGGCAAGTCTAGGAACTCTCGAAACGCGGCATTTGACCGCGCTAGTTCAAAATAGGTCCCATTGCCGATCAACGATCCACGCTGAAAAAATAGCACCCGATCGAAAATTTGCGCCACACGCGGATCGGAAAGGCCCCACAGGATAGTGGCGGCTTGCTCCGCCTTGTTTCTCCGTTTGACGATGCCCCGTGTGATCTCTTCGTCAACCCGCTGGTCAAGCGCCGACAAAGGCCTGTTGAATATAGTGAAGTCCGATCGTTTCATCAACGCACGAGCAAGATTGAGCTTTTGCCGCTGAGCCAGCGAAAGGCGTTTTCCTCCAGCGCCAACATCAAACTGCAGGCCGAGCGACAAGACATTCTCATAAAGACCCGCCGCGCGAAACAGCTCCTTCACAACGGTCTGAATATGGGCATCGGCGTCGGCCACCTGAGAGGCGATGCGGCCGAACAACACATTGTCGAGTACCGTTGCCGATGCGGTAACGCGCTCGGGATCATGGCGGTCAATCAGGTTTGCTATGTCGTCGGGAATGTCCGTATGAAAGAGTTTCCGCGCGGCCACAAGCTGGTCCATCAGTGGCTCGGTGAGAATGCCGAAGCGGTGGATGGGTTCGATATAAGCCAGGCTCAGCACGATAATCGATGCGCGATCTTTAGGAGGGATGTGCTCAAAGCGAAGCCCGCGGCATCGCGACAGCGTTGCCTGATAGATCGGAATTTCTTCCGCAGCCATGAATGTCAGCCTGCGAAAGAAAGAATGCTGGGGTGCCACGTCGCGGAAGAGTTCGACGGTGATTTCAGCGATCTCCAAACCCATTTCATAGAGGCTATGATCGAGGCCGGTCGAATTCAAAACCCGCTGGAAACAGGGGTGTGTGATCACGTCCAAGTCAGATGAGGTCCCCCGGCTCCAGGTTCCGAAGAAAAGGTTTTCTCCGACGCTCGCCTGTATGTTGTAGCGATCGAAGTCGAGCGGTATGAGCATTTCGTCAAGCTGCGTCTCTACCAGGCGCTTGCGGAGGGAGCCACGCAGTTCGACGATCCTCTCGCTAACGGCCGATTGCTCTTTCGTATCGATCGTGGAGCGCAGTCCCAGCCCGAAAATGTCATCGGATATCTGCAAGTCGTCCAGTGTCGGCAGGACCTTATGGAGAAGATCGTCCAGCCCATCGGCTCCGGCTGCCTGGTAGTCAATCCAATTCCCGTGTGGCGAGAAGTCGACATTTCCCGCCATGCGCGCCTCGATGGCATAGCGCTCCGATTCAATCCGCTGCTCGTTGTGAGTCGTCGCACTTGGCCTTGGAGCATTTTTCAGTCCATAAAGTAGATTGTCCATCACACTGCCATGCAGCAAAAACGGCTCGCCTGAAGCGTAGGCAATACGTCGTCCTGTGATCGACTCCGGCATATCGAGCAGATCTTGATCACCAATCGTGATGCTGCCGAATTCCGGCCAGACGAGACGAGCGAGAGCCTCTGCAAACGCTTCCGCTCCGCTGCCGGCGGCACCTACTAGGGCGATAGTCTCACTGGGTTTAATCTCGGTGGAAACCCCATCCAGCAGCCTTGCTCCAGTATCGTCGACAAGTGTAAGGTTGCTGATGATGATGGAAGTCTCCAGTCGTGAAGTCGGTCCACTAGCAGGCGCGTGAACCGATTGCGCGATAAGCGGTTCGACGCTGAACTGGTCGCATACTGTTCCGTATTTTATCTGCACGTCCTGGCGTGCCTGATCCCAGTCGATGAGATCCTTTAATGGGCTTGGAAGATCCTTGTAGGCGGCAATGACGGCGACGAGCTGTCCTAGATCGAGTTTTCCGATCAAAACGAAATAGCCGCCGAAAGCATAGAAGATGAACGGAGTGACCTGAGCGATGAGATTGTTGATAAACTTTACCAGAAACTTCCACTGATAAAGGTCGTAGCGGATCGAGAAAATCCGGCCAAGGCGCCAAGCGATGTCGGCGCGTTCGAGATTGGAAGTATCGTTGCTGTGGACTGCTCCAATGCCGTCGACGATTTCGCTGACACGGCCCGAAAATTCGCGCGCAGTCAACTGGCGCAAGCGCCCGAGTTCCCGCACCCTTCGGCGCATCCGGGGTACGATGCTCAGCTGTATCCCTACGATGCCGGCGGTGAGCATACCAAGCCACATATTCTGAACGATGATGAAACCAAGCGTTGTCAGTGCCTGACCACCAAGTAAAGCGGGCAGGACGAACGCGTCCCCTGTAAAGCCTCCAAGTGGTTCCACCTCGTCCTTGACCATGCTGGCGATTTCGGCGGATTTGAGCCGTTTAAAATGTTTGGGAGGAAAGCGAAGTACCCTGTCCACGAGTGCGAAGCGAATACGACGCAGCATCCGTTCGCCGAGCCTGCCCTTGTATGTATTGATGTAGAACTTGAAGAGCCCGTTTATCAGCACCAGAATCAGGAATGTTGTGCTCAGGGCCATAAGCGTCTGCTGGCGATCGAGATCTATGCCGCTGAAAACTTCCGCACGCCCGATCAATGGAAGGTCGTAGACAACTCGGAAAAACGGCTGTCGCGCATTCAGTGCTTCAAAGCCGATACCCTGAATTGGGCCATTGATGATCTGCTTCGGCAGGTCGAAGGCCAAAAAATACGGTACCATGGATGCCGCCACGACGAGCAGGATCCAAAGTTGTTGCCTGCGGGTATGGCTCCAGATGTAGCGGAGCAGGCTCCTTTCCATCGCATCGACCTGTTCGAAACCATGGTGGTCACAACCGAGGGGCAAATAGATACAGGCTGCCGACCGGG
Organism: Agrobacterium sp. Ap1; assembly: GCF_017313375.1. NCBI lineage: Bacteria > Pseudomonadati > Pseudomonadota > Alphaproteobacteria > Hyphomicrobiales > Rhizobiaceae > Agrobacterium > Agrobacterium sp. Ap1. The sequence continues at coordinate 5,330 of NZ_JAFLMY010000034.1, read as the reverse complement.
AAGCGGAGCATAGGTCACATGAGATAAACTCGCAAACTGGAGTGGTGTCCAGGCGCCTGGACTGGCCTTCATTGCGTTGAGTGTGATTGCCGGCAGATCGCAGCGAGGGTCTCGCGTCGGCAAATGCCTCTGCGTCATTGAGCTTGGGCAGCCCTATCGACAAAGGTGCTGTTTCGGGATCTCGTGGAATACCTGATCTTCGATCGGTGCGGGGAGTATGATGCGTTCCCAAATCGGCCTCTTACGCCGGCCGATCTGCCGGGATCAGATGATCGAGCTGCTCCAGCAGTGTAACCGTGCTGGCTATGGGCCGCGCACTACAACTGATGGACGCACGTTAGTCACGCCCGAGGATGGCGGCAGGGGGTGAAATCCTGGGTTCCCGGATAGGGGCTTGGCCTTGCTGGCAACGTCGGCTTGGGTTTTAGGTCGGTCCGGTGTCGGTATGTCCTCCCTCTGTGCTGCGATTTGAACCGGAAGCCGGACATTCTTAGGCTGCTGGCGCGCAGAAGAGCAGGCGGCCTCGACCTGTGAACTCTTCCATCCTTGGCTGGTTCTGGTCCACAGCATCGAAGGACATACCGGCTCGGGTACGGACCCGCTCGGCAAGCTCTAAAAAAGAAAGCCCAAGCTGGCCATTTCCCAAAACACATCTAGCGGTCATGTTCAATTGTCGATGGTTCAGATCCGTTCAAGAGCGAATGAGGTTGCTGTTACTCGGTGAACGTATTCGGCGCTTAACACATGACCACCGTATAGGCCGCAGCCACATACGACCGGCGTCATGACCTGAGACCCAATTTCCCTCCAGTTTTCGAGAGAGTCATTGGGTTTTCAATCTGGCCTCATGCGGCCCGTTTTTCTATAGCCATTTTCATTGCGAACTCGCTTGGGGTGATGTTGCCCAGCGACGAGTGGGGTCTGTTCCTGTTGTAATCCTCCTTCCATGCGGTGATGGCGGCGCGGGCTTGAGCAAGCGACGAGAACAGGGTCTCGTTGAGGCACTCGTCACGGAAGCTGCCGTTGAAGCTTTCGACGAAGCCGTTTTGCATCGGCTTGCCGGGGGCGATGTAGTGCCATTCGACCTTTGTTTCCTGGCACCATTTGAGGATGGCCATGCTGGTCATCTCCGTCTCGTTGTCCGAGACAATCGTCCTCGGCTTTCCGCGTCTGGCGATGAGACTATCCAGTTCGCGGGCAAGCCTTGCGCCTGACAGGGATGTATCGGCGACCAAGCATAGGCATTCGCGGGTGAAGTCGTCGACGACGGCCAGAACCCGAAAGCGGCGACCGTCGGTGAAGGCATCGCTGACGAAGTCCAGGCTCCAGCGCTCGTTGGGACGCGACGGCAGAGCCAGAGGACGTCTCGTGCCCAAGGCCCGCTTTCGGCCGCCACGCTTGCGCACCGTCAACTTCTCCTCCCGGTAGAGACGCCGAAGCTTCTTCAGGTTCATGACGATCCCCTGCCGGTCGAGCATGACGTGGATACGGCGATAACCGAAGCGCCGCCGCTCGGACGCCACCTTCTTCATGGCCTCGCGGATGGACGCATCGTCAGGCCGCACGCTGCGATATCGCATGCTCGACCGATCCACCGATAGAACCTCGCACGCCCGACGCTGGCTCACTCCATGCTGCGCACAGACGTGAGCCACCGCATCCCGCTTCACATCGGGCGTCACCATTAATGGGATGGTCCGCCTCGTCCTCCTGCCGCATCATGAGGCGGCCAAACCGAAGGAGGTTGCAATGCCACAGCGCAATATGCCGCGCCCAGCGGCTGTCTACGGAATTGATATTGGCAAGAACATCTTTCACGTTGTCGGTCTCGGAAGCGATGGCGTCCCAGTCCAGAAGGTTCGTTTCCGACGCGACACGCTGCTACAGTTCTTCGAGCGCGCGGCGCCGGCAATCGTAGGGATGGAATCGTGTGCAGGATCTCAGTGGATTGCCAGGAAGATACAGGCGCTTGGACATAAGGAGCGCTTGATCCCCGCGCAGTTCGTGAAGCCCTACGTTAAGTCGAACAAAACCGACATCATCGATGCGGAGGCGATCGCTGAGGCAGCTACGCGGCCTACGATGCGGTTTGCTGCACTCAAGAGCGAAGAGCAAGCCGATCTTCAGGCTTTGCACCGGGTGCGAGACCAGATGATCGGAACGAGAACGCGCCTGATCAATCAGATGCGGGCTTTCTGCCTCGAATACGGGATCGCACTGCGCCAAGGCGCGGGTCTGTTCAAGTTCGACCTACCCCAGGTTCTCGAAGACCAATCAAACGACCTTTCGTCGGCGATGCGCAAGCTGCTCGCAGATCTGTTTTCCGATCTGCGCCAATTGGAGCAACGCATAGGCGACGTCACACGCGAGATCGAAGCGGTAGCCAGCCGAGAGGACGTGGCGCGACGGCTCATGACGATTCCCGGTATCGGAGCCTTGGGGGCCACCGCACTTCTGGCCGCGGTTGGCAGTGGAAAGCAGTTCCACAAAGCCCGGGATCTGGCGGCGTGGCTCGGCCTCGTGCCGCGGGAATACTCGACCGGCGGAAAGCAAAAGCTTCTCGGCATCAGCAAGCGAGGAAACCGCTACGTGCGCAAACTGCTCGTACATGGCGCGCGATCATGCTTTCGGCATCTCGACCGAACAAAGGACCGTCTGGGGAACTGGCTGGATGGCCTCCAAGCCCGAATGCACCCGAACAAAGCTGTCGTTGCACTTGCCGCCAAAATGGCCCGGATTGTCTGGGTCGTCCTGACCAAGCCTGGAGCGCTCTACGAACGCAGGGACCCTGCCTTCACCTGAGCTCGTGGCTCGATTGCAAGGCTCGGGAATAGTGATGACGAAACAGTGGATCAACATGCCGTAAGTCCTGTGCAAAAAAGCGGGCTTCGTGCCCGAACCATTTATTGGGAACGGCGTGTGCGGATCTCATCATGGCCTGGCTGCAACCGCAGCCCACTCGCGAGAGGCCGGATACATTTATGCAACTGGAATCGTCATTTACGATGTCGCGTACCCTTGCACGGACGAGGCGGACCATACATTTTTTGCAGCTACATCCTTCAGGATCGCATTGTCCAGCATGGCCTCGGCGAGCAGCTTCTTCAGCTTGGCGTTCTCGTCCTCGAGCGCCTTCAGCTTGCGGGCATCCGACACGTCCATGCCGCCATACTTCGCCTTATATTTGTAGAAGGTTGCATCCGAGATGCCGTGCTTGCGGCAGACGTCAACTGTCTTCGCGCCCGCCTCCTGCTCCTTCAATATCCCGATGATCTGTTCTTCCGTGAACCGTGAACGCTTCATTCGTCCGTCTCCTGGTTGTGACGGACTCTACCAAATTCTGGACGAAGTTCAGGGTCTCAGGTCACCAAATGTGGAAGAGATCATTCCGTCTACGAAACAGCGTAAATGGGGTCAGATGTCAGGGCGGTGGGGGCCGCTTTCGGCCGAGGCTGTGTGAAAACACCAGCGCATCCCGTAGCAATTCGTAATCGAGCTTGGTCTGGCGGAATTGGCTCTATTTTGCGCCTATCGGATGCTGGAAGGCGTCGCAGATAGTCCCGGTGGTTTAGTTTGGCGGCTTTTGGGGCCAAAAGGGCGTTTAGCCTCCATTTCAAGCGGCTATGGCTCTGATGAGCGCTCTTGCGCCAATCATATTGATCATCCGTTTGATGTTGTAGGCCAGCACGTGTAGCGCCATCTCCGTTCGGACGTTTTTCAGTCGGCGCATCTGGAAATGGGTTGAGCCCATCCACGCCTTGATGGTTCCGAATGGATGCTCGACCGTGCATCGCCGGGTACGCATGAGGCTCGGATTGTCTTCCATTCGGGAATACATAGCGTCGATCAGATGCTCGTGCTCCCAGCGTGTGATCCGCCGTTCCTTGCCTGTTGTGCATCGTGCCGTGAGGGGGCATGACGGACAATCCGTGCGCCAGTAGCGCCGAAGCATCAACCCCTTTTCCTCCGTGGTATATCTGTATGCCAGTGCCTTCCCGGCAGGGCAAACATACGTATCGGCGCCGCCGTCGTAAGCGAAGTCAGCCTTTACGAACATGCCCTTTTTACGGTTGTTCGATGTCTCAGGTCTCGGGACTGTTGCAGTGATCCCAGCCTCATGACAGCTCAGCAGTTCAGCTCCGTTGAAATAACCACGGTCGGCGATGGCATCGAGCGTCTCGACCTTCAGTGCGTCCATTGCCGCCTTTGCCATGGGAGCCAGTTGTGATCGATCGTTGCCGGTATTGGTGACCTCATGCGTGACGATGAGATGCGTCTCGACATCGACCGCCGTCTGCACGTTGTAGCCCACCAGACCCGTGCCTTTGCCATATGTCGCCATGGATCGAGCGTCTGGATCGGTCAGGGAAATCTGGCCGTCTGGTACATCCTTCAGCGTTTCTGCTATTCCTTCCAACCGACGGACTTCCTGTTGAACACGAGCGAGCTTCTCCTGCAGCCGGGTGACTTTGCGCAGCGTTACCTCGGATTGCTCCAAGGCATCAGCTCTGCTCATTTCCTCCAAATATCGCGACGCGCTCGCTTCGAGGTGGCTGATCCGCAATTCGATCTTGCCGGAGGTGAAGTTGCGATCCCTGTTATTAACGGCTTTGAACTTGCTCCCATCGATCGTAACATTGCCACCGCTCAACACGCCGACCTGGCGGCACAACTCCACAAACCTGGCGCAGGCCTTACGGATTGCCGGACCATTGTCTCTCCGGAAATCGGCTATGGTTTTGTGATCCGGAACGAGCCGTCCGGTCAGCCACATCGCCTCAACATTGCGCCCGGCTTCACGTTCAAGCCGTCGGCTTGAGGGGATGCGGTTCAGGTAGCCGTAGATGAAAAGCTTCAGCAACATCGACGGGTGATAACAGGGCCGTCCGGTTTGCGCAGGTGACATCCGGCAGAAGCCCGCGCCGACCAGGTCCATGGCATCGACGAATGCGTCGATCACTCGAACGGGGTGATCTTCGTCGATCCAATCCTCAAGGCGATCTGGAAAAAGCGTAGCCTGATCACGACTGATGCCTTCGATATAGCCTGACATTGCCACCTCCGATCGACGAATATGATTCTACATCAGGACCGGGTTTTCACACAGCCTCGGCCCGAAGCGGACCTTTCAATTTTTCAAATTCTGACAGTGACGTCAGGATTTCTTAAAGGCGTATCGCTTATCAAAAGGACCTTCGCTTGGATTAGGATGGCCAATGGTCGGAGTTTCACGTAGATGCCTGATCTCATCGCTGCAAATTCCGAGGCAACCCGCCCCCTGATTCCGAAATGATGTCGCCCCCTAATTCCGAGAAATAGTCGCCCCCTCG
>NZ_JAFLMY010000033.1:0-40233 GCF_017313375.1 Agrobacterium sp. Ap1 | reverse complement strand
GTGCCATTGCCGCCTAAGGGCGGCATCGACCTGTACCCTCCCGCCAAGGCGCGGGGCAGATCGCAGCATAGTTCAGCGTCCGAAAGACCAAGAAAGCATCCTAGCGGATAATCCGTCGAGTTTTTCAACGATATCGGCGCCTTGCGGACATCTACTTCTGGATGAATTTACGATCGAACCCGCCAGCGCCGCAGCGCTCACGACTAGTGACGTTCGTCACGTAATTCCGCATCCACCGCCCCCTTCCCGCTTGCTTTGGCGCCGAGCCTGTGGCATCAGGCGCGCTCTCAAAAAGGGCGAGGCAGCGGCTTCGCCCTTATCGCGTCCGGGAGCGTCCCGGCTCAATCATTTTTGCAGACCACAAGGAGCACGGCCATGGCACGGGCGCTCGGGCTTGATTTCGGCACGACCAATACCGTTCTGGCGCTGGCAGACAGCGGCAGCACTACCCATTCGATGCAGTTTTCGAGCAGCGCAGGCGAGACGGACTCGATGCGCACGGCGCTCTCCTTCATGAAGGATGCACAGCTCGGCGCTCAGGCACTAAAGGTCGAGGCCGGACAGGCGGCCATCCGCCAGTTCATAGACAATCCGGGTGACGCCCGTTTCCTGCAGTCGATCAAGACCTTTGCCGCAAGCCCGATCTTCCAGGGTACGCTGGTCTTTGCCCGTCGCCACACATTCGAAGATCTGATGGAGGTCTTCCTCAAGCGGTTGAAGACTTATGCGGACGGGCACTGGCCCGCCGAAGTCTCGCGCCTTGTCGCTGGCCGGCCGGTGCATTTTGCCGGCGCCAGCCCGGACGAGAAGCTTGCGACGGATCGCTATAACGAAGCGCTGACACGGCTCGGTTTTCCCGAGATCCATTATGTTTATGAACCTGTCGCAGCAGCCTATTACTTCGCCCAGACGCTGAAGACCGATGCCAATGTTCTGGTCGCCGACTTCGGCGGCGGCACGACGGACTATTCGCTGATCCGCTTCGAACGCGTGGCCGGCAAGCTGACGGCCAAGCCGATCGGCCATTCCGGCGTGGGCATTGCAGGCGACCATTTCGATGCGAAGATGATCGAACATCTGGTAGCCCCGGAAATCGGCAAGGGCACGTTCTTCAAGAGCTTCGACAAGCTCTTGGAAGTACCATCGAACTACTACGCCAATTTTGCGCGCTGGAACCAGCTGTCAATCTTCAAGACGACCCGCGAGTTCAACGACCTGAAATCGCTGGTGCGCTCGGCGATCGACCCGGACAAGCTGGAACTGTTCATCGAACTGGTCGAGCATGACGAAGGCTATCCGCTCTATCAGGCGATCTCAGCCACCAAGATGGCGCTTTCTTCCACGGAAGAAGCCGAGTTCAATTTCGCACCGCTCGGCAAGGCCGGCAAGAAGATGGTCAAGCGTGCGAATTTCGAGACCTGGATCGCAGACGATCTGGCAAAGATCGAAGGCGCATTGGACGATGTGCTGACCAAGACGAATACCGCACCGGCCGAAGTCGACAAGGTGTTCCTCACCGGCGGCACTTCCTTCGTTCCCGCAGTGCGCCAGATCTTTACCCGGCGTTTCGACGCATCGAAGATCGAAAGCGGCGGAGAGCTTCTGTCGATCGCCCATGGTCTGGCTCTGATCGGAGAGAGCGAGAATGTCGGTGAATGGGCGGCTTAAGGCTTTCCCGCGAAGTTCGGCTTCGTTAAGGTGAAAGCATGAACGCCGCCTCAGATCTCAATCCGGCCGAGCTTGCCACGCTTCTGCATTTTTATGCGGATGCCGGCGTGGAATGGCTCGTCGACGACGAACCGGTCGATCGGATTGCCCAGTTCGAGGCGCAGAAGGCGGCAAGGGCCCAGGCAAAGGCCCCGGCAAGTGCGCGGGAGCACAGTCCGCAGGACGGCGCATCTTCGGCTTCGAATGGTGGGAGTGCGCCCTCGCGGCGGCCGGGTGCTACCGCCCCTCCCCTGGCAACCACGGCACCGGTCTCCGTGCCGGCCGGACAGGCGGTGGAAGCTGCACGTTTGGCGGCGGGCGCTGCCGGTTCACTGGCAGAGTTGAAGGCGGCGATCGAGACATTCCACGGCTGCAACCTGAAAAACAGCGCCCGCTCGACTGTGTTTGCCAGCGGCGATCCGTCTTCCGGGATCGCGATTATCGGGCCGATGCCGAATGCGGATGATGATCGCGATGGTGCCCCCTTCTCCGGTCGGGCCGGAGATCTTCTCGAGCGGATGCTTGCAGCAATCGGCCTTTCGCGCGACGGCGTGCTGATGACCAACATCATTCCCTGGCGCCCACCGGGCAACAGAATGCCGTCGGCGGCCGAGATGGATATCTGCCAGCCTTTTATCGAGCGCCAGATCGTGCTTGCCCGACCGAAGGCGCTGCTGCTGCTCGGCAATTTCCCGGCCCGCTTCTTCATAGGCGGCAACGGCACGATCCACACGATGCGTGGAAAGTGGCAGACCGTGAGCTTTGCTGGCATGGAAATCCCTGCGCTTGCGACATTTCACCCGCAGGAGCTTCTTGCCGCCCCCGCCAACAAAGCCCTGACCTGGCAAGATCTGCTAGCCTTTCGACACGGTCTTGAATAGCCGGAATTGCACATATTTCGTGCAATCAACCTGACGAAATGCAAATTATTACCATTATATGAAGCAACCCATGCGAGAAACGCATGGCAGCGTGGCGTTCTGCCACATTGCTGAATCAGAGCATTTTAAGCAATATTAGTAATGTCTTGGGAGGGACCCAGACAAAGGACCACGGTAATGACCAGCCGCTTTCGCCCAATACATTCGGGCTTTGAAACACTCCGCGCCGCAGGTGTCGGCCCGCGCTCGACGCAGGGCTACCATCGCTTCGGCTCGGCAACCAACGAGCAGATCACGTCGCGCGCCATGGTGCGTCCGGGCGGCATTTCGCGCCCCTCGGCCATGTTTGCCGATTTTCGCGAACGTTAAGGAGGATGTGCGATGAGATCGATATTCAGTCCTCTTCGCACTCTCCGTGAAAATTTGCGTCAGATAAACGCCGCCGTAAACGCATCTCGCGAATTTTCCGAGGCAAGCAGAACTCGGGGCGAGGCGATCGGGTCCGTCAGTCCGCTTTCCGGCATCCCGCTCTGATTTTCCCTTCCCTGATCTTCATGCACCCGGCGGAGAGGCTTTGCGCGCAGCCCTGCGCTCCAGCCCAAGCTGGTGTTCGCGGTAGATGATGAAGATGCCGGCCGAGACGGTGATTGCGGTACCGATCAAGGTATTGATCGCCGGGATATCACCGAACAGCGTGTAGGCAATCGCAATTCCCAGAATGATGGATGTGTATTCGAACGGCGCGATCGTCGAGACGTCCGCGTGGCGATAGCTTTCCGTCAGCAGGATCTGTCCCAGCCCTCCAAAAAATCCCGAGGCGATCAGGCATAGGCGCGCGTAGCCACTCAGGGAAGACCAGCCGAAGGGCAGGCTGATGATCGAGAAGATCGCCGCGGTCAGCGAGAAATAGAGCACGATTGTTGCGGTCTTTTCCGTCTGAACGAGTTGGCGCACCTGGATCATCGCAAAGCCGCCCATGACGGCGCCCAGGAGCACTGCCATCGCGCCCATTGCCTGCTCTGACCCCATGCCACCACCACTGAACATGGTCATCTTGGGCCATGAAATGATCACAACGCCGACCATGCCGATAGCAACCGCGGTCCAGCGATAGAGCCTTACGGTCTCCTTGAGAAATATCGCGGCAAAGACGACGGCGATCAGCGGCATCGAATAACCGAGTGCTATTGCATCGGGCATTGGCAAATGCACCAGGCCATAAAAGCCGCATATCATGCCCATAATGCCGAGCACGCCGCGCTTGAGATGACCCGACAGGCTATTGGTGTGGAAGGCGTGAAACAATTCCCGGCGAAAAGCCAGATATCCCATGATCGGAACAAGCGCGAAAGCCGATCTGTAGAAGGTGACTTGCCCAGCGGGGAGATCCGGCCCGGCCGCCTTGATGCAGGTCTGCATCATCACGAATACGACAACAGACAATACTTTCAGCATAATCCCGTGCAGGGGATTTCGGGCATCGGGGGCCATAAGGGAACTCATTGGGGTTCAGGCCTTGGGCCTTGATCCGGAAATAGGCGGGGTGGATTCGCAAGGACATTAACGCAAAAGTGGAGCGCCGTGTGTGAAAATTGACGAAAGTTCGCCAGTGCGCCAATCGACGCAGCCGACAATCGGATTTGCGATCTTTTGCCTACAGCTCCGAAATAGCACTGTATGAAAATCGATCACTATACTGACAGTGCGACACTTTATTTTAGCCGCGGTTCAACAATCGTTTAGCATTGAATGTAAATATGCCCGCGGCGTGGGGGCCAAACCAGTCTTTTCGGGGACCGGTCTCACGTCGTCACGTCCAGTCGTTAAGCCGTTTCAGGAAACATCATGCGAACAGATACGGGCCAGATCGTGCATCTGGCGGATTACCGCCCCACTGACTTTGTTCTGGAACGGGTCGACCTGACGTTCGAACTCGATCCGACCAATACAAAGATCGAGGCCCGATTGATCTTCCATCGGCGCGAAGGCGTCGACGCATCGCTGCCGCTGGTCCTGGATGGTGACGAACTTAAGCTTTCCGGCCTGCTGTTTGACCAGAAGGAAATGCCGGCAAGCCAGTATGACGCAACACCGGAAAGCCTGACGATCCGCGACCTGCCGGCCGAATCCCCGTTCGAATTGACGATCACCACCTATATCAATCCGGAAGCCAATACCCAGTTAATGGGTCTTTACCGGACCAACGGTGTGTATTGCACACAGTGCGAGGCCGAGGGCTTTCGCCGCATTACCTATTTCCCCGATCGCCCAGATGTTCTGGCGCCGTACACGATCACGATCATCGGTGACAAGGCAGCCAACCCGGTCATGCTGTCGAATGGCAATTTCCTTGGCGGCGCCGGTTATGACGAGGGCCGCTCGTTTGCCGCTTGGTTCGATCCGCATCCCAAGCCCGCCTATCTCTTCGCGCTGGTCGCAGGCGATCTCGGCGTCATCGAAGACACGTTCGAAACAATGTCCGGCCGCGAAGTGGCGCTGAAGATCTATGTCGAGCACGGCAAGGAAGCGCGTGCGGCCTATGCCATGGATGCGCTGAAGCGCTCGATGAAGTGGGACGAAGAGCATTTCGGCCGCGAATACGATCTGAACATATTCCAGATCGTCGCCGTCTCCGATTTCAACATGGGGGCGATGGAGAACAAGGGTCTCAACGTCTTCAACGACAAATACGTGCTGGCCGACCCGGAAACCGCCACCGACCAGGATTATGCGAATATCGAGCGCATCATCGCGCATGAATATTTTCACAACTGGACCGGCAACCGCATCACCTGCCGCGACTGGTTCCAGCTTTGCCTGAAAGAAGGCCTCACGGTCTATCGCGACCAGGAATTCTCCTCCGACATGCGTTCGCGCCCGGTCAAGCGGATTGCCGACGTGCGTCATCTGAAGTCCGATCAGTTTCCGGAGGATGGAGGCCCGCTGGCGCATCCGCCGCGCCCGGACAGCTATCGCGAGATCAACAATTTCTACACGATGACGATCTACGAGAAGGGTGCCGAGATCACTGGGATGATCGCGACCATTCTTGGACGCGACAGCTTCCGCAAAGGCATGGACCTCTACTTCGAGCGCCATGACGGGCAGGCTGTCACCGTCGAGGACTATGTAAAATGCTTCGAGGATGCGAGCGGTCGCGACCTCAGCCAGTTCTTCCGCTGGTATGTTCAGGCCGGCACGCCGCTGGTTTCCGCCTCAGGCGCCTATGACGCTGCCGCCGGCACGTTCACGCTGTCGCTCGAGCAGACGACACCGGCCACACCCGGCCAGCCGAACAAGGAGCCGCTGCATATCCCGCTCTCCTTCGCGCTGATCCTCGATAACGGTTCGATTGCCGAACCGACATCGGTCACCGGCGGCGAAGTAACGGGCGACGTGCTGCACCTGACGGAGCGCAGCCAGAGCTTCACATTCTCGGGCGTCTCGTCCCGGCCGGTGGTGTCGCTCAACCGGTCCTTCTCGGCACCGGTCAATCTGGTATTCGAACAGTCGCTGGAAGACCTCGTCCATATCGCCCGCCATGACAGCGACCTTTTCTCGCGCTGGCAGGCTCTGACCGACCTTGCCATGCCGAACCTGGCGCAGGCCGCCCGCGATGCGCGCGACGGCAAGGATGTGACCTGCGATCCGGCTTTTGTTGCCGCTCTTCTGGAATGCGCCGGCGATGCATCGCTGGAGCCCGCCTTCCGGGCGCAGGCGCTGAACCTGCCGAGCGAGGCCGACATTGCTCGCGCGCTCGGTGGCAATAACGATCCCGATGCGATCCATGCCGGCCGCAAGGCCGTGCATGAGGCGATCGCCAAGGCTGGAGAGGAAGTCTTCGTCCGCCTTTATAACGAGATGAAGGTCGAAGGCGCCTATTCGCCGGAAGCCGGGGATGCCGGCAAGCGTTCGCTCCGCGGCGTTGCCCTCTCCTATCTCATGTATGCTGAAAACAGCCCGCAGCGCGCCGCCGAAGCATTTGCCGCTGCCGACAACATGACGGACCTTGCGCAATCACTGACGCTGCTTGCGCATCGCTTCCCGGATGCTTCGGAAGCAACGGCTGCTCTCGCCAGCTTCCTCACCCGCTTCGACGGCAATCCGCTGGTCATCGACAAGTGGTTCTCGATCCAGGCGACGATCCCCGGCGTCGATGCGCTCGAACGGGTCAAGGCGCTGATGGAAAATCCGCGTTTCAACCCAGGCAATCCGAACCGCGTCCGTTCGCTTGTCGGCACGTTCGCCTTCGGCAACCCGACCGGCTTCAACCGCGTCGACGGCAAGGGATATGATTTCCTCGCGGACCAGATCCTTGCGATCGACCCGAAGAACCCGCAGCTCGCCGCACGCATCCTCACCTCGATGCGCTCGTGGCGTTCGCTTGAGCCTGTCCGTGCCGAACAGGCACGGCTGGCGCTTTCGAAGATCGCCAAGGCAGCCGGCCTTTCGACGGATGTCAGCGACATCGTCGGACGCATGCTGAAGGACTGATAGCCTTGGTGACCCGCAGCACTTTAAGCGCTGCGGGTCACATTTAAGCGCCTGCCACATTTTTGGCCGCGATTGACACATTTTGAAACACTTTGCTTGACGCGCCCTGAAATCTCGCATCCGGATTTCGACTGAAGCCGCAGCTGATTTGCGCCACATAAACCTGCAAATTCCATCATTTTTCAAATAGTTAACAAAATATTACCAACCCTCTGGACACGAAGAATCACTCTATGATTCATTAGGGTAGATTCGGACGGGCGGCGTACCGGATCATCACGAGGGACTAGATGAATACGGTATCGGACGTGCAGCGGGAAACCGCGGCCGGCGCTTGGCTGCGCCCTAAATTTCCGAAGGTTTCGGGCCTGCAGAAAGCGCTTTCGAAAGACAGCAATTTCGCGGTCAAGCCGATCGCACGTCAAACGCCGAAGGTGGAACTGGTGCTTAAGCGATCCATTCCCCTTCTCATCATCGCATTCCTCATGGTCGTGGCAGCGTCGCGCATTCTCGGCATCATGGGCGAGAACAGCCGTATGGAAGATGCCGCCCGGCAATCGACTGCGCTGATGGCAGCAACCACCCAGGCGATATTCACCGGCCACGAAACCCTTTTCACCCAGGCCAACCGCGCTGCGGCCGAGGCACGGCTTTCATCCTATCTCTCGTCCGATCCGCAGCCGCATGGTTCCTTCACGCTGTTCATCGACAAGTCCGGTATCGTTTTTGGTGGCTCGAAAGGAGCCTCTTCCACCTATATCGGCCGCCGCCTTGCTTCGCTTCTGCCCGAGACCGCAACACTTCGGCGCTTCGGCGGCGTGATCGAGACCTATCTCGGCGACATTCCGCACTATGCTGCCATTCAGCCGATCGGTGATGACGGCGCTCTGATCGTCTCGGCGCATTCGCTCGACACCACGAACAATTTCCTGCGTGGCGAGATCTCGCTCAACGTCACTCTCTTTACCGGCATTTCCGCCATTCTTCTCGTCATCCTTTATGCCTATTACACGCAGGTTAGGCGTGCGCACGACGCCGACGAGATCTTTGCTGAATCCAATCTACGGATCGAAGCCGCATTGTCTCATGGGCGTTGCGGACTTTGGGATTTCGATGTTGCCAACCGCAGGCTCTTCTGGTCCGGTTCGATGTACGAAATGCTTGGACTGCCTGCTGCCGGCAGCATCATCTCGTTTTCCGATGCCGCAAGGATGATGCATCCGTCGGACGGTAATATCTACGCTCTCGCGCGTGCCATCGGCCGCGGCAATGCCAAGCAGGTCGACCAGGTATTCCGCATGCGCCACGCGGCGGGACATTATGTCTGGATGCGCGCACGGGCACAGGTCATTCGCAACGCTTCCGGTCGTATCCACGTGATCGGCATTGCCATGGACGTCACCGAACAGCACCGTCTGGCACAACGTTATGCCGAGGCCGATCAACGCCTCGCCGACGCGATCGAATGTACGTCCGAAGCCTTCGTGCTGTGGGACAAGAACGACCGTCTCGTGATGTGCAACACCCACTTCCAGCAAGCTTATGGATTGCCTGAAGGTGTGCTGGTGCCGGGAACCGAACGTACTACGGTCAATGCAGCAGCAGCACGGCCGGTGATCGAGCGTCGCATCGCAGATGCGGATGGCAGCGGTTTCTCCCGCACCACCGAGGTTCAGCTTGCCGACGAACGCTGGCTGCAGATCAACGAACGCCGCACCCGTGACGGCGGCACGGTTTCTGTCGGCACCGATATCACGCTTCTCAAGCGCCACCAGGATCGCCTGCGCCACAGCGAGCGCCGCCTGATGGCAACGATTGGGGATCTTTCAGCCTCGCAAAAGACGCTGGAAAAGCAGAAAGCAGAACTCTCCGTCGCCAATGCCAACTATCAGGCGGAGAAAGAACGCGCGGAGGCTGCCAACCAAGCCAAGTCCGAATTCCTCGCCAATATGAGCCACGAGCTGCGCACGCCGCTCAACGCCATTCTTGGCTTCTCCGAAATCCTGATGAACGGCATGTTCGGTCCGCTCGGCTCGCCAAAATACGGCGAATATTCCAAGGACATTCACGACAGCGGCAAGCACCTCCTGAACGTCATCAACGACATTCTCGACATGTCGAAGATCGAAGCCGGCCACATGCGTATCCAGGCGGACAAGATCGATCTCGTGCCCCTGGTCGAAGAGAGCCTGCGCCTGACCTCTATCTCGGCCCAGGACAAGCAGATCACGATCCATCAACGGCTACCCGAAGTACTCGACATGGTCGGTGATAGACGCGCGCTGAAGCAGGTGATGCTCAATCTCCTCTCCAATGCCGTTAAATTCACCGACGAAGGCGGCAGTATCGAGTTGCGCGCCCACCGAATGGAAAAAGGCCTGATGCTGACGATCGCCGACAGCGGCATCGGGATCCCCAAGGATGCAATGCCGAAGATCGGCCAGCCCTTCGAACAGGTGCAGAGTCAGTATGCCAAGAGCAAGGGCGGTTCGGGCCTCGGGCTTGCCATCTCCCGCTCGCTGGTGGCGCTGCATGGCGGCAGGATGCGTATCCGCTCGAAATGCGGCAAAGGCACCGCCGTGTCGCTGTTCATTCCCAACCGGCCTTTCGTGGAAGCACGGAAAAGGGCGGCGTAAGGCGATCACAACTGACCTTCGCCGCACTTACCTTGGCAAAAGCCCACACCCTACCTCACCTTTTCATAACCCGTTCAAACACTCCCCTGACCTCACCCGATAACCGCTTCACCTCTCCCTCCAGCGTCACGAGATCGGGGCAGTCTCCTGCGCGGCAGATCCGCTCGACAAGGCCGGTGGGTGCATCCTTGGCATAGAAAGGACCATCCACGCAGAGGCGGATGATCTGCGAGAGTTCGGTGAACAGACGCAAGGCTTCAAGGCATGTATCGAGATCGGCGCGTTCAGGCAGGTCTTCGCCCAGTGCCTTCAGTGCTTGCGCAGTCGACAGGCCATAGGTGTCGACCGGTAGATCCTTGCTCCCTGCCCGCGCCGGCGCGATCAGCCGCAGATATTGGGCGATGAACTCAATATCGATCAATCCGCCAGGAATGAGCTTGAAGTCCCAGATATCGCGCGGCGGCTTCTCCTCCGCGATCAGCGCCCGCATCTCGGCCACGTCCGTCGTGATCTTCTTCACGTCCGGCTTGGTCGCCAGAACCTCGCTTATGATCGCCTTCGCCTCATCGCCAAGACTCTCATTACCGCAGACGATGCGGGCGCGGGTGAGCGCCATATGCTCCCAGGTCCAAGCCTCTTCGCGCTGATATTTGCCGAATGCGATGATGCGCGAGGCGACCGGCCCCTTGTTGCCGGATGGGCGCAGACGCAAGTCGACCTCGAAGACCACGCCCTCCGCCATTGGCGCGGAAAGCGCTGCGATCAATCTCTGCGTCAGGCGGGTGAAATAGCGCTGGGCGTCGAGCGGCTTCGGGCCAGTGCTTTCGAAGGCCTCGCTGTCGTAGTCATAGAGCAGGATGAGATCGACATCCGATCCGGCCGTTAGCTCGAACGAGCCGAGCTTGCCCATGCCCATCACGGCCACCCGGCCGCCCGGATAGGTGCCATGCGCGGTCTCGATCTCGCCTTTCACCGCTGTCAGCGCAGCATCGATCAACAGATCTGCCAGATGAGTGAAGGCGCGGCCGGCATCGTCGCCGGAGATCGCTGCGGTGAGCAACCTGATACCGATCAGGAAACGCTGCTCGGCGGCAAAGATGCGCAACCGATCCAGCCGGTCCTCATAATGACGTGAGCCGGAGAGAAACGTGTCCAGCCGCTTCGACAGATAGTCGCGCGTCGGCACTTCCGACATCAGGCCGGGATCGAGCATGCCATCGAAGACGTGCGGCTTTGAGGCGATGATATCGGCCAGGCGCGGCGCCGACGCCATGATGGTGACGATGAGGGAGAGAAGCGGCGGGTTCTTGCCGATCAGCGAGAAAAGCTGGATGCCGGCCGGCAGCGCCTTCAGAAAACTGTCGAAGCGCAGCAGCGCCTCGTCGGCACGACGGCTCTCGCCAAACGCCTTGAGCAAAGCCGGCATCATCTCCGTCAGCCGCTCGCGCGCCTCGACGGATTGCGTGGCGCGATAGCGACCGGAATGCCAGGTGCGGATCATCCGCGACATGTCGGCAGGCCGCTCATAGCCAAGTTCGGCCAGTGTCTTCAGCGTATCGGGATCGTCCTTCTGGCCGGTGAAGACGAGATTACCTTCGCCCCCTGAAAGCCCCTCCTCCTGCTCGAACAGCCGGGAATAACGTCTCTCGACCGTCTTCAGAATGCTTTCCAGCCGCGCGGAAAAGGCTGCGACATCGGCAAAGCCGAGCATGAAGGCGATGCGCTTCAGCTCCGAATTGCTGTCGGGCAGGCGATGCGTCTGCTCGTCATGGACCATCTGGATACGATGCTCGACATCGCGTAGGAACCAGTAGGCCTCGGTCAGCGCCGTGGCGATCTCCGGCTTGATCCACTTCGCCTCAGCCAGCGCTCCAAGTGCTACTTCCGTCTCGCGCGTCCTCAACGCCGGCATGCGACCGCCGGCGATCAGCTGCTGCGTCTGGGCGAAAAATTCGATCTCGCGGATGCCGCCGCGGCCAAGCTTGACGTCGTGCCCCTTTACTGCGATCGCCCCATGGCCCTTGTGGACATGGATCTGGCGTTTGATCGAATGGATGTCTGCGATCGCCGCATAATCGAGATATTTGCGGAAGACGAAGGGCGTCAGCAGTTTCAGGAAATTATCGCCGGCAGCCATGTCACCCGCCACCGGACGCGCCTTGATGTAGGCGGCACGCTCCCAGTTCTGTCCCCTGCCCTCGTAGTAGATCAGGGCTGCATCCATGGAGACGGCGAGCGGCGTCGAGCCGGGGTCAGGCCGCAGCCTCAGGTCGGTTCGGAAAACGTAGCCATCGGCCGTGCGGTCCTGCAGGATACGGATCAGCCGGCGCATCATCCGGCCATAGATCTCCGACGCATCAAGCGGATCGGCAAGAATGCCCACCTCCGGATCGAAAAAAACGACGATATCGATATCGGAGGAATAGTTGAGTTCGCGCCCGCCGAGCTTGCCCATGCCGAGCACGATGAGGCCCGAGCCACGGCTCGGCTCTGCCGGATCGACAAGCTTCAGCTTGCCGCTCTCATGGGCAGCGAGGAGAAGATGGTCGACCGCGGAGGCAACGGAGGCTTGCGCAAATTCGCTCAGCCAGCATGTCGTCTCCTTCGCCGTGAAGATGCGGGCGAGATCGGCCAGCGCCAGGATGAAGCTGAAGGCGCGCTTGGCCGACCGAAGCACGGTCATGACCTCGCTCTCGGAAGGGATCTTTCCGTCCACTGGCCGCCAGGCACTCCGCGCCTTTTCGATCAGGGAAGAGAGCGCCGGCTCGACCGGTTCACCGATAGCCCGCGCCAGAAAGGAGGGAGAGACCGAAGCCGTATCGCGCAGATAGGGCGACAGGCTGAATGCCGCGACGAGAAAATCCTTCAGCGCGCCGCCTTCTTTCAACATTTGCGCAACGGAAGCCTCGGATTGTCCAATATCTTTCAGCGCCGCCAGAGCAGTCTTGGCTTCCGCCTGAGACAGGGGACGAATGACATCCGCTGATACGGTATCGAGCCGTTTTACGCTTTTCATGCCGTTTCCTCCCTCATGCAGCTTTTAGTTTGCGCAGACGGAGAAGACAAACCGGAATGAAGGGAAACCACAACCCACGAACGATTGCGGTTTATCAAGTGACGCAATCTAATTAGGGCGCTGTCTATCTGGAGACATTCGTACTCCATGCCTTTGCGGGTCACTTCCCGCTCTTCGGTTGCGTGGAGTCATCCGAATTGCCCTGCGCTCCCGCGTCCACCTTCGGGAGAAACCATGAATTCCTCAGACATTGCGCTTCTAGCGACCGCGCTCGGCAGCGTGATTTTCCTCGTCGTGCTGATCGTATCGCGCATCCGGCTCCATCCGCTCCTGGCGCTGATCATCACCTCCATCGGCGTCGGCCTTGTCACCGGCATGCCGGGCGAAAAGCTGATCAAGTCGATCGAGGCCGGTGCCGGCCACACGCTCGGCGCTGTCGGCCTCGTCGTGGCGCTCGGCGCCATGCTCGGCCGCATCCTGGCCGCCGGCGGCGTGACTGAAAGCATTGCCAATCTCATCATCACCAGAACCTCAACCCGCATGCTGCCCTGGGCAATGGCGGGTGCCGCCTTCATCATCGGCATTCCGATGTTTTTCGAAGTCGGCCTCGTCGTGCTTCTGCCGCTGATCTTCAGCGTTGCGCGCAAGCTCGACGAGACGGGGAGCATCAAGGGTTCAGCCTATGTGTATGTCGGCGTTCCGGTCATTGCGGCACTTGCCTCCATGCACGGCATGGTGCCACCGCATCCCGGTCCGCTGACGGCGATCGCCTCGCTCAATGCCAATATCGGCGCGACCATGCTCTACGGTTTCATCGCCGCCATTCCGGCAATCATTCTCGGCGGACCGGTCTATGGCGCGATCGTTACGCCGCGCCTCAAGGTCAAACCGGATCAGGGGCTGATCGACCAGTTTTCGCAGGACGCAGCGGAAGGCGCATCGACCGGCAAGGCACCGCCCAGCCTGGGCTTAAGCCTGCTGACGGCACTTCTGCCGGCGCTGCTGATGCTTTTCCACGCGATTGCCGAACTTCTCCTGCCAAAGGGTTCTGCGCTGCTGTCGATAACCGATTTCCTCGGCGATCCGGGTATCGCCATGCTGGTCGGCGTGCTGTTTGCCGCCTGGACCCTGATCATCAGCCGCGGCGGCAACAGCGAGTTGCTGCGCACGCAGCTTTCCGCCAGCGTCAAGCCGATCGCCAATGTTCTGCTGATCATCGCCGGCGGCGGGGCTTTCCAGCATGTTCTGGGAGATGCGAAGGTGGGGGATGCGATCATGCATCTGAGCCAGCAGTTCTCGCTCTCACCACTGCTTCTCGGCTGGATCATCTCTATGCTGCTTTCGGTCTCGACTGGGTCCGCCACAGTCGGCATCGTCGGCGCATCGGGACTGCTCGCGCCGCTTGTCGGACATGACCCGTCGCTCAATGCCTCGCTCCTGGCGCTCTCAGTCGGCTGCGGCTCGCTGTTCTTCAACTATGCCAACCATGCCGGTTTCTGGCTGGTGAAGGAATCCTTCGGCATGACGATGGGTGAAGCAACAGCAACCATCTCGATCATCCAGTCGATCGTCTCGGTGGTCGGGCTTGTGATGGTGCTCTTGATGAATTTGGCGCCGCCACTGGTGTGAGGCAGTGTAGTTTTTTGAATCGCTTAGTCACCGCGCGCGAGACTGCCCCTCATCCGGCTGCCGCCACCTTCTCCCCGTAATGACGGGGAGAAGGACACAAGCCGCACTCTCCCAGCTCCAATCGAGGCACGTCCCCTCGCCCCGTTTACGGGGAGAGGGTTAGGGTGAGGGGCAAAGCCACAAGGCGCCTCACCTCACCCCTTCACCAGCGGAAACACCATCGTCACCGTCAGGCCCGGAGCTTCTGTCTTCGCCTCGTCCGTGGCGGAAAGTTCCAGCCTGCCGCCGTGCAGTTCCATCACCGCTTCCACCAGTGAAAGACCCAGCCCCGTTCCCGGCTTCGAACGGCTTGCATCCAGCCGGAAGAAACGCTTCGTCACCTCGCCACGCTTGTCGGCAGGTACCCCCGGGCCGTTGTCGCTAACGGCAAGCCTCACCTCGCCGTTCTCGGACGAAAGCCTGACCTCTATCACCGGCGTCTCGCTGCCTTCGCTGGCATATTTGATCGCGTTGTCGAGCAGATTGAACATCGCCTGGCCGATCAGTTCGCGGTTGCCGTTGACGGAGATGCCCGGGTTGATCCCGGTGATCAGTGTTATGCCCGCCTCTTCCGCAACAGGCTCGTAAAGCTCGGCGCTGTCGGCGGAAACGGCAGAGAGATCGACGCTCGACATCTCCGCCGCGATCGATCCGGCCTCAACACGGGAGATCATCAGCAGCGCATTGAAGGTGCGGATCAACTGGTCGGATTCGGCAATGATGCCTTCAAGCGCCGCCCGCCGCGCATCTTCATCATCCTCCCCCAGAGCGTCGGCCGCCTTGTTGCGTAGGCGCGTCAACGGCGTCTTCAGGTCATGGGCGATATTGTCGGAAACCTGCCGCAGGCCTTCGTTCAGCTTTTCGATCCGGCCAAGCATGGCGTTCAGCGATCCCGACAGCCGGTCGAACTCGTCACCGGAGCGACCGACAGGAAGTCGCTGGGACAGGTCGCCGGCCATGATCTTCTGGCTTGCAGCCGACATCCGGTCGATGCGCTTCAGCGCATTGCGTCCGATACCGAACCAGATGACCAGCGCGCCAAGCCCCATGATCGCCAGCGCCACCATCAGCGCCTGCCGCACGATATAACGGAAGCGGCTCGGATCGCCAAGATCTCGACCGATCATCACCCGCAGGCCATTGTCGACGCGCAGGACATTGGCGATGGCGAGATGTTTGCGAGACCCGCCGATCTCGGCATAGGGTTCGTAGGAAAAAGGCATGTTTGTCCAGCCTTCCTGGTCCAGCACGCCAGGCTGGACGGAGGAGACATTACCGGCCAGCATCTCGCCGTTCGGTCCGGCGATCACATAGAGATTTGCGCCCGGCTGGCGGGCACGTCGCTCCATGATGCGCAGGAGAAGGTTCACCCCGCCGCGCTCATAGGCGCGCTGGATGTCGGCCACTTCCTCGGTAATCGTCTGGCGCGTCTGCTGCACCAGCGTCTTTTCCGAAAGCGCAGTGACATAGATGACGAGAAATCCGGCGCAGATCGCGAACAGGAGAATATACAGCGCCGAAAGCCTCACGGCCGTCGAACGGAACATGAGGCGGGCGCGCGTGCCGATGCGGGAAAACATTACCCCTCGTCCTTGATCATGTAGCCGGCGCCGCGAATGGTCTTCAACAACGGCTTGTCGAAGTCCTTCTCGATCTTGGAGCGCAGGCGCGAGACATGCACGTCAATGACATTCGTCTGCGGGTCGAAGTGATAGTCCCAGACGTTTTCCAAGAGCATTGTACGGGTCACAACCTGACCGGCATTCTTCATCAGATATTCGAGCAGGCGGAATTCACGCGGCTGAAGCAACACGTCCTTACCGGCGCGCTTGACCTCGTGTGACAGGCGGTCGAGCTCCAGATCGCCGACCCGGTAGACCATGTCCTGTTCCGGCGTACCCTTGCGACGGCCGAGCACCTCGACACGCGCCAGAAGTTCGGAAAAAGCGTAGGGTTTCGGCAGATAGTCGTCGCCACCGGCGCGCAAGCCGGTGACGCGGTCATCCACCTGGCCAAGCGCGGACAGGATCAGCACCGGTGCATTGACGCCGCGCTTGCGCAATTCGCTGATGACCGACAGGCCATCGCGGCGTGGCAACATGCGGTCGATGACCATCACGTCGTAGGAATTCTCCGAGCCCATGAACAGGCCGCTCTCACCATCGCTGGCGTGATCCACGATGATGCCGGCCTCGCGAAAGGCCTTTGTCATGTAGGCTGCCGCCTCGAGATCGTCTTCGATAACCAGAATCTTCATGTGCGGGACAATAGCCTCGGCGGAAACATTTGCACTATCGGAATCTTCCGTATCGGCCGAGGAAAACGACGGGGTCTGCATGATGGTCTCCGTTACAAGAAGAGCGCCGACGTTTCCGGCGGCGCCCCTTGATGAGCTTGATCCTGCGGTTGGGCCTGGAGGTGCCACCCCCGCAGTGTCACTCAGATGGTTTGCGCGGTATCAGCCTTCGTTGATCGGCAGAGCGACGAAGCGGCTGGAACCATCGGCCTCGACCTGGAAGAGCGCACGGGTGCGGCCATCCTTCTTGGCCTGTTCGAGAACCTTGCCGACATCGGCTGCGCTTTCGACCTTCTTGTTGTTGACCGAAAGGATCTTCTCGCCGTTCTTCAGGCCGCGGGCAGCCGCCTCACTGTCCGGATCGACATCGGTCACGGAAAGGCCGGAACCGTCCTCAGCCGGGGCAACGGTAATGCCGAGGCTTGCCAGCGCCTGTTCGCTTGCCGGAGCCGGATCATCCGGCTGCGTGGGTTCAGCCGAGGCGGCTTCGTCGCTTGCCATATTGCCGAGCGTTACCGGAATGGTCTGCTTCTTGCCATCGCGCCACAGGTCGACATCGACCTTGGTGTTCGGGGCAAAGGCTGCGACACGGCGGGCGAGATCACGGGCGTCCTTGATCGGCTGACCATTGACCGCCTGAACGACGTCACCCTGCTTGATGCCGGCCTTCTGGCCCGGAGAGCCTTCCTGCGGCGCAACAACGAGTGCACCGGAGGCTTCCTTCAGACCGAGCGAGTCGGCGATGTCCTGCGTTACCGGCTGGATCTGCACACCAAGCCAACCGCGCTCGACCTTGCCGTCCTTCATCAGGTCGGCGATGACGTCCTTGGCAGTGGAAGCAGGAATTGCGAAGGCGATACCGACATTGCCGCCGGACGGCGAGAAGATCGCGGTATTGATGCCGACGACCTGACCATTCAGGTCAAAGGTCGGGCCACCCGAATTACCGCGGTTCACGGCTGCGTCGACCTGGATGTAGTCGTCATACGGTCCGGAGCCGATGTCACGGCCACGGGCCGAAACGATACCGGCGGTTACCGTGCCGCCGAGGCCGAACGGGTTACCGACAGCGACAACCCAGTCGCCGACGCGAACCTTGCTGTCATCTGCGAAGGAGACGTAGGTGAACTTGCGGGCCGGCGCATCGACCTTCAGCAGCGCAAGGTCGGTACGGCTGTCCTTGCCGACGAGCTTGGCATCGAGTTCGGTACCGTCGTTCAGCACGACCGTATAGGCCTGGCCATCGGAAACGACGTGGTTGTTGGTGACGATGTAACCGTCTTCGGAGATGAAGAAGCCGGAGCCCTGGGCTGTCGGGCGCAGGTGGTGCGGACGATTTGGCCCACCGGGGCCACCGCGCTCTGCACGGTCACGTGGGCCTGCGCCCGGGCCCGGGCCACCGGGACCACCCTGGCCGCCGAATTCCTTGAAGAAACGCTTCAGCGGATGATCGTCAGGCAGCTGGTCGAAGCCGCGGCCGCCGAAGTTGAAGGAGAAATTGCTGTTGTCGTCGGAGACCGGCTGTGCGTCGGACTGGACGCGAACCGAAACGACCGCGGGGGAAACTGCAGACACGACATCCGCGAAGCTAGGTGCCTGCGGCGCTGTTACGGAAACCGGAGCGGCAAAGGAGGACATGACCTGGCCTGAGATGCCGGTGGACAGCATGACGGCGGCAAGGCCGGCAACGGTCGAGGTCTTCAGCACTGTCTTGAGGGAGGGACGTCCAAACGTCATGGTGAAAGCTACCTTCTTCTCTTCGTCACTCAATCTTGGTCAGGCTGCCGATGGGCAACCCGCCGTTGTTCGATGAGAGAGATATAGGCGCCGTCACCTTAACTGCAGGTGGCTAGAGCATGAAATGTTCGTAATATTTCGAAATATCCGGCCCGTGGTCCAAAACCTACTTGCCGAGCAATTCGTCGATTTTGGCTTTCTCCTCGGCACTTAACACCTCGGAAGGACGCCGCGTAGGCCTGCTCCTGACAAAAATGACGATAGCGAAAATACCCGCGATCAGAAGTCCGATCGGCATGGACCACAAAATGATCGTCTTGCTGCTGAGCCGTGGATTGAGAAGAACAAACTCGCCGTAACGCGACACGACGTAATCTACGACCTGTTTGTCCGTATCACCATCAGTCAGCCGCTGGCGAACCAGCACGCGCAGATCCTTGGCTAGCTCGGCATTGCTGTCGTCGATCGACTGGTTCTGGCAGACCATGCAGCGCAACTGCGCCGAAATCTGGCGCGCACGCTGTTCGAGTGCCGGATCTTTCAACACCTCGTCCGGATTGACGGCGAAGGCTTGGATGGGGGTGAGAAATGCCATCAGCAATGCAAGGATGAGCGCAATCCGCCCCCCTCTGCCCTGCCGGGCATCTCCCCCACAAGGGGGGAGATCAGCTGGGCGCACCGTCCTGCGCAAATCAGGCCTGAAACTGGAGATTAATTTAGACATCCACTGTCTGGGCAAAGGTCGATCTACGGGTGATCTCCCCCCTTTTGGGGGAGATGGCCGGCAGGCCAGAGGGGGGTGTGCCGCACGACGAACGAGCTCCATCATTCCGCCGGCTCCATCACAGCCTTGACCTGCTTGGCCTTCCTCGACGGTGCGCCCACGCGCAAGCGTCGATCCGACAGAGACACGAAACCACCGACCATCATGATCAGGCAGCCGCCCCAGATGCACAGGATCAGAGGCTTCCACCAGATGCGCACGACGATGCCACCGCCATCCATCGGATCACCGAGAGAGACATAGAGCTGGCTGAGCCCAAAGGTCAGGATGCCGGCTTCCGTGGTCGGCATGCGACGCGCCGTATAAAGCCGCTTGGACGACCATACATCGGAGACCACAGCGCCACCGGAGCTCACCGTAAAATGCCCCCGCTCCTCGGTGAAATTCGGGCCGACAGCTTCGCGAAAACCGTCGAAGGTCAGCGAATAACCGCCGGCGTCCGCCGTCTGCCCCTGCTTCATCTCGACGACATGTTCGGTGCTGAAAGCCGATGCGGCAACAATACCGACAACGGTCACGCCGAGGCCGAAATGGGCGAATGCCGTGCCCCAGGCCGAGCGCGGCAGGCCTTTCAAGCGGCGCAGCGAGGTCATCACCGGCAGTTTACCGAAGTTGCCGCGATACCAAAGGTCGGCGATCGCGCCGAGCATGCCCCAGCAACCGATTGCCAGTCCGAAGATCGCAAGGACCGGCCCGCCATTCTGCATATACCAGAGCAGCAGACCCAGAAGCAGCGCAAGGCCGGCAAAAACCCAGAGCCGCTGCAGCGCGCCATGAAGATCGGCGCGTTTCCAGGCGAGCATCGGCCCGAACGGAACGGCAATCAGAAGCGGTAGCATCAACAGGCCGAAGGTCATGTTGAAGAACGGTGCACCGACCGAAATCTTTTCGCCCGTCAGGGTTTCCAGCACCAGCGGATAGAGCGTTCCGGTCAAGACGGTCCCAGTCGAAACCGTCAGGATCAGGTTGTTCAGCACCAGCGAACCTTCTCGCGATATCGGCGCGAACAGGCCACCAGCCTTCAAGGTCGGCGCTCGCCATGCAAACAACATGAACGCTCCGCCGATAAAGATCGCCAGAATGCAGAGGATGAAGATACCGCGCGACGGATCGGTGGCAAACGCATGGACCGAAGTCAGCACGCCGGAGCGCACAAGGAAGGTACCTAGCAACGACAGCGAAAAGGTCATGATCGCGAGAAGCACGGTCCAGATTTTCAAGGCCTCGCGCTTTTCCATGACCAGCGCCGAATGCAGGAGGGCCGTGCCGGCAAGCCAGGGCATGAAGGAGGCGTTTTCGACCGGGTCCCAGAACCACCAGCCGCCCCAGCCAAGTTCGTAATAGGCCCAGTACGAGCCCATGGCGATGCCGGCGGTCAGGAAGGTCCATGCGGCGAGCGTCCATGGGCGCACCCAACGTGCCCATGCCGCATCGATGCGGCCTTCCATCAGCGCCGCTACGGCAAAGGAGAAGCAGACGGAAAAGCCGACATAACCGAGATAGAGAAGCGGCGGATGGATGGCGAGGCCGAAATCCTGAAGGATCGGGTTCAAATCCTGCCCTTCAGCCGGTGCCGGATCGAGGCGCAGGAACGGATTGGAGGTCAGAAGGATGAACAGCAGGAAGGCCAGGCTTATCCAGGCCTGCACGGCCAGAACATTGGCCTTCAGCGTCTCGGGGATATTGCGGCCAAAGACGGCGACCAGAGCGCTGAAGAAAACGAGGATCAGCAGCCAGAGCATCATCGAGCCTTCGTGATTGCCCCAGACACCGGAATATTTGTAGATCAGCGGCATCAGCGAATGGGAATTCTCCCAGACGTTCTTCACCGAAAAGTCGGAAACCACATAGGCCCAGGTCAGCGCGGCGAATGAGAGCGCCACGAGGCCGAACATGACCAGCGAACCGGTCGTCGCCACCGCCATCATGCTGGCGTCACGCCGATGGACGCCGATCAGCGGAAGGATAGAAACGATGATTGCGGTCGCAAGCGCCAGTACCAGCGCGAAATGGCCGATCTCGACGATCATGGCGTGGTGCTCCCGACAACCTGTCCGCTTTTGGCTCCAGCCTTCTCACTCCGGTCGTCCTTGGCCGGCGCCATGCCCTTGCCGGTTCCGTCCTCCCAGACACCATCCTTTTTCAGCCGGTCGGCCACTTCCTTGGGCATGTAGTTCTCGTCATGCTTGGCAAGCACGCTGTCAGCCACGAAAGCATGCGTCGCTGCATCGAAGGAACCTTCGGTCACAACCCCCTGCCCCTCGCGGAACAGGTCGGGAAGGATGCCGGTATAGCTCACAGGCACGGTCGCCTTGCCGTCGGTCACGGTGAAGCTCACAGTAGACCCCTGCCCGCGCTTCACCGATCCATCCTCCACCAGACCGCCGAGCCGGATGCGGGTTCCAGGCTGCAGATTGGCCGTGGCCAGATCGCCCGGCATGAAAAAGTAAGCGACGGACTGCGAGAAGGCGAACATCACGAGGAAGACGGCGATGATGATAAAGCTCATGCCGCCGGCGATTACGGCCAATCGTTTCTGCTTGCGCGTCATTGGGTTACTCCCATCTTGGGGGTGGCTCCCGGATTTGCCGCGCCTTCGGCCGACAGTCCTATTTCCTGTGCGAGCGCGATCAATTGTCTGCCCTCGTTTCCATCGGCGGGGAAATGCTCCAGCCCGGTCTTCAAGGCGGCTTCAGCCTTCTGCTTGTCCCCGAGCACCATGTAGGATCTTACCAGCCTCAGCCAGCCTTCGATATTGTTCGGATCCGATTCCAGCTTTGATGCGAGGCTGTCGACCATGCCGCGGATCATGTCCTGGCGATCACCCTGCGACATATCCTGCGCTGCGGCTACATCATCAGCGTTCGGGCCGCCCAGAGAAGGCGGCGCTGCAGGTGCCGCAACGGTGCCGCCATTTTTGGCGATATGTTCGTTGATCAGGCCCATCCACGGAGCATCTCGGGGCGAAGCCTTGGCGATCTCCTCGAAGGTCGCTTTCGCGTCAGTCGCCTTGCCGGCCTGTTCCTGTGCCACGCCAACATAAAAGCGCGCGCGCACATCACCCGGCTCCAGCCGAACCGCTTGCTCGAAGGCAGAGCGGGCGCCCTCGGTCACGATACCATCATTGGCAACGACCAGCGTCTCGCCGAGGCCCGACAGACGTGCCGCACTGGGTCCGATCAAGCGAATCGCATTTCGATAAGCAAGTTCGGCGTCCCCAAGCCGTGCAGTGCGGAAATAGATCGGAGCCAGAATATCCCAGCCGGAACCATCGTTCGGATTCTGCGCCAGATGCCGCTCGGCTTTCGCCACCAGCAGCGACATGTCATTGCCTGGGTTCGCCAGCCGCGCTTCCAGCGGCTGATCGGGCAAACCTGGGCTGCCCAGCATGACGTAGAGACAGAGCCCGATAGCAGGGGGCGCGACAGTCACGATACCGATCGCCATCCTGCGTAATCCGCTCGTCTTTACCGCGTCCGCAGCATCTACATTTTCCTTACCCGCAGCGGCCAGCAACCGGCGACCGATCTCGGCGCGCGCATATTCGGCTTCCTCGGCGCTGATCAGGCCGCCGGCACGATCCCGGTCGAGTTCCTTCATCTGGTCACGATAGACCTCGATCTCTCCGGCATTGTCAGGCGCAAGGGCCTCGGGACGCCGATAGAGCGGATAAAGCAGCGCTGCAGCGACGATTGCCGTCATGAGCGCAAGAAGGATCCATAAAATCATGTTCGCCAATTACTGCAACGGCGGTGACATTCCAATCGGTCCCATGCCGTTGACGTGAATTTGAGAGATCTCCGTGGCCCATGGCCACGCCACGGGCCAGGTCTTTAGAACGTTTCAAGACTGATGGGAATGTCTATCGACTACTATGACCTGTATCAAATTCACGAATCCGTGCGGGCATATCCGACACGAATTCAGCTGAGCGGCGTCCAGGTCCCGTCGGAATTGCGGCAGGCGGCGCCTCTCGCGAGCATGTCCCGACCGTCGACAGTAACCGTGTGCCGGTATTGCCGGCAATTCTGTGCGCCTACCTGGTAAGGTGCGTTGGCGACGACCGTCCCGTTGGCGTTATCGCCCTTCCATTGAACAGACTGCCCGCCGGCCATCTCTTCCAGAGCACGGTATTCAGCTTCCAATGCGCGTGAGCGGTCGCTGGATGAAAGCTCTGCACCACTACGCCCAACGATACCGCCCTGCAGGGCGGTAATATAGCCTGCCGAGGCAGACGGCTTTGGAGACAAGAGCCCTCGCGCACCGGCCGCAGAACGCGACGTCGACGTGCAGCCGGAAACGACAGCTATTCCGCAAAGGGTCAACAGCACGGTTGAAAAGCTCGTGGGGCGCATCGCTTGCTTATGGTCTCCGACTTGCATGCTCGGCAGAAAACGAGGTCTTCACATCAGCATCTCCGCCCGCCTTGAGAAATAATTCCCTGGCTAGGTTGATCGAGACCGTTGCAGAGCCTTGTTCGTCCGCCTTTCACTTCAATGATATAGCAGGCGATGCGATCGTCCAGAAGATATGACAGCAAGTCTTTAGCAGTTGCTCATTGGCCACAGGTTTCATGACCGGCGTCAGGCTGCGTCACGGGTCACGCCGGGCAGCAGAAGTCTTGCTCGCAATCCTCCGTGCGCACCACGGTCCAGATTGAACGTACCATTGTATTCAGAGGCGATTTCACTGACGATCGAAAGGCCGAGACCGGCACCGGGCTTGCTTTCGTCCAGCCGTTTTCCGCGTTTCATCGCTATGGTGATCTGCTCCGGCTCGAGACCGGGACCATCATCCTCTACAATCAGCTCTACCCATGCCCTTCGGGCAGCCTCGCCTTCGGAACCCGGCGGCGGAGACGACGGAGCGATCGCTACCCAGATATCGGTCTTGGCAAAACGCGCGGCATTCTCCAGAAGATTGCCAACCGTCTCTTCAAGGTCCTGCTGTTCAAGCGCCACCGCCAATGACGGCGGTGAAACGGAAAGATGGAACTTCGTGTCCGGGTTCAACCTGCGCATGACGCGCACCAACCGCTCCATCACCGGTTCGGCCTCGCTTCTGGCGAGAAGCGAGTCGCGCTGGGCCGCGATCCGGGCGCGATTGAGATAGGACTGAACCTGGGTCTGCATCGCTTCGGCCTGGGAGCGCACCAGATCGGACGGCACCTTCTCGCCCAGCCGCCCTTCGTTGAGCAGCACTGCAATCGGTGTTTTCAACGAATGGGCAAGATTTCCCACCTGCATGCGCGCACGCTCCACGATACGCCGATTGCTTTCGATCAGCGCATTGATGTCGTTGGCCAAAGGCATGATTTCGCGAGGGAAACGTCCCTCCAGTCGTTCGACTTCGCCGCGCCGCACCCGCTCCAGTGAACGGCGTGCGCCCTTCAACGGCAACAGGCCGAAAAGGATCGCCAGGCCATTGACGATCAGGCTGCCAACGCCGAACACGGCAAGCGTGATATAGAGATTGCGCGAAAATCCGTGCACGTCATCTTCCACGACGGCCAGATTTCCCGAAACGCGAAACCGCGCCGCACGCCCTTCGCCGTCGAGAACCACTTCGGTCTCGGCCACGAGCACCGTATTCCCGAAAGCATCATTGGTGCGGTAGAACCGTTCGTACCGATTGTTGAACGGTACGCTCAGAATGGTCGGCACCTTGATGTTCGAGGTCCCGAGGGAAGACGAAGAAAGCGGTGTCGCCGCGAAAGTGCCGAGCGGCTCGATGATCCAGTACCAGCCAGTCTCCGGCTGCGAGAAACGCAGGTCACCGAGTTGCGGATTGCCCGAAAGCTTGTTGTCCTCACCAATCGTCATCGAGTTGATGACGTTATAGAGCTGCGCACGCAGAAGATCGGTAAAAGCCCGCTCCGACGATTGCCGGTAGAGCTGCGAGATGACGATCGCGATCACCACCAGCGCTACGGCAGACCATGCGGTCGCAAGCAGAAGCACGCGTGCGGTGAGTGACCGAAATCCTCCCATGCCAAGGCTCGGAGGCTGTTTGGGGAGACTATTGGGCATCGGCCGGCGCTTGCATCCGGTAGCCAAGCCCACGCACGGTCTCGATCAGATCAACACCGATCTTCTTGCGCAGTCGACCGACAAACACTTCGATCGTGTTGGAATCGCGATCGAAATCCTGGTCATACATATGCTCGACCAGTTCGGTTCGCGATACGACCGTGCCCATGTGGTGCATAAGATAAGACAGAAGGCGGAATTCGTGGGAGGTCAGCTTCAGGGCAATGCCATCGACCGTTGCCTTGGAAGCCTTGGTGTCGAGGCGTACCGGGCCACAGACGATCTCTGACGACGAGTGACCAGCCGCGCGACGGATCAGCGCCCGCACTCGCGCCAGCACCTCTTCGACATGGAAGGGTTTTGCCACATAGTCGTCAGCACCGGCGTCTATGCCGGCCACCTTGTCGCTCCAGCGATCACGCGCCGTCAGCATCAAGACCGGCATGCCCTTGCCGTTGGAACGCCATTTCTCAACGACCGTGATGCCGTCCATTTCAGGCAGGCCGATATCGAGAATCACCGCGTCGTAAGGTTCCGTATCACCAAGGAAATGACCCTCCTCGCCGTCGAATGCGGTATCGACGACATAGCCGGATTCTTTCAATGCGTCCGAAAGCTGGCGATTGAGATTGACGTCGTCTTCGACCACGAGAATGCGCATGAACCGTCCCCTGCATAAAATCTTGCAAGTATCTAGCGCATCAACCCGAAAACCGCACCCGGTTTCGGATCCAAAAAGGCGCTGATGTCTAGTATACTCCGCCTACATCGGCACCCGGACGGTGACCTTGCGCGGCCGTTCGCTGCCATTGCCCTGCACAAGGACTGTTACAATGCAGGTCTGGCCATCCGAGGACGGCTGGGCCGACAGAAGCTGTCCACCCGTGTCACGAACGACGCGAGACGCGGCTGTGCCACAGTCGCCCGCAACAAGAACGAGATAGTCTCGTGCAGTCGCAGGCTCCCCAGGCAATGCTGCAAATGCAGTGCCGGCAGCCAAAATCGCTATGATTGGCAGTCGCGCCATGTGTACCTGTTTCCACTCAACCGACGAAAGGTCATGTCCAATGCATGTTATGGATTATGTATCGGATGACGGCTGAATGGCAAATGAATGCTCTGTAATCCTCCCCTTCAGGATGGTCTGGAGGGGGCTTTTCCACCGATTGAGCCGGTTGCCACAAGGCGCCCGTAAAGCGCCAGAAGGCCACCGACGGCACCCGTCAATGTCACCGCGATATCGGCCAGTTCCGCTTGATCCGCAGCCCCGATCTCAAGGCCAGCAAGCTGTAGCGCGGAGGCTGCAACAGCAATCAGGGCGCCCCAGATCGTCTTCGACTGATACCAGTTCTTCATCAAATCCATCTGTTCATCTCCTTGTTATCAAAGATTGATCGATGATCGCGCAGGAATGCCCAGAGGAACCGCGCGTCCCATCTGCCTGACTGCGAAATCGATACTTGTTTGCCGTTCACCGAAGTCGGCGAGTTCGTCTTCTGCGGCATAGGAAAAGGACGGCTCAGTCACTTCGATGCTCCTCACCACATCGCCATGAGCGATCAGATCGATGCGATACCGCTCCTGTGGTTCGTCTATCGGGATGTCCAAGGCCTCCCAGCCATCAGCGTCTACCCGGCCGCATCGCGTCCAGCCTATGACGATGTCTCCTTCAGCTCTCCTCTCGGCCCAAAGATGCACGGGTGCCAACGGGGTTTCGGCTCGCGCGCCGCCGGTAAACACACGAGGTCCGGCCCGACCACCACCGCTGCCAAGGCTCTCGGCGAGCCAGTTCAGTGACCGCCCGCGTTCTTCGCTGCCGAGTCCAAGCGACACCACCGCTTCATCCAGCAAGACAAACGGACTGCCGGTCCCGGCACCGGCCACTGTCGCATCCTGCGTCCCGGCAAGCCCACGCAGCAGGCCGGACAGCCGCCAGCGTTTTGGTGAAATTTCCTGCGCCGACAGAAAGCCAATGATTTCCCAGGCACCATTCTGCGCCTTCACCGCGATCCGGTTGTCGCCGGAAAGAACTGCAACGTCATCGGCCGATGCCAGTCCGCCAAAATGAAGATCCAATTCCAGTACATTCGCATGATCGAACCGGCCCGAGACGCCGGGCCGCAGCGGCGAAGTCAGCAACCCGAGCCGTGCAGGGCGATCAAGCGTCACCCGTGTGCGAAATGCCTCGCTGGTTGCCGAGGAGGAGATCACCATGCGCCGCCAGGGCCGGCAGTAACCGGCAACGCAGGCGAAGCTTTCCGATGCGGCATCCGTCAGGCGCGGCAGGTCCATGAAGTGCAGGACAGGCTGAAAGGTATCGGAAACGCCTCCGCCGCTTGTATGACCTCGGCTGGTCGCCACATACGAACCGGAAGGCGGCACCGCCACATGATGGCGTGCCTCGATCCGGCGGATCGCACCCTCTTCGATACGATCGACCACGAATATTCCATCAGGCCCATCAGCGAGCCGGATCGCGTCACCCGTCCCGATTGTCTGGTCGGTCGGTGAAATCGCAAAACTCACGGTCCGTCTGGCAATACGGTTTGCCCGCAGGGCAGCTTCAACCGCAGCAAGCGCCGTCTCCTCAAAAAGCGTCGCCGGCAGATCGTAACCCAGCACCCGCTTGGCCGCGGCCAAAACCGGGCGCGAGCGCACGCTTGCCTGCTCGTAGTCCAGCACCGGATTGAAGAAACCCAATGCGGTCTCGGCAGGGAAATCACTGTCGTGCCCCCGGTTTTCCGTCCATAGCGGCTCATCCTCGATATCGGCCAGAACGGCGATTTCATGCGGTTCAAGGCTCGATGCCAAGCGCGAGCGAAACCGTATCCGCCCGCCATCCTCGACCGCATCGATCTGGAATGCCTCCATCAACGGCTCAATCAAGGCCCGCGCCGAAGTGAGGTCCGCCTGCACGAAACCGGTCAGGTCACCGCTGACAGCAGAAACATCGAAATCCTCGATGCCGTGATCGACAAGGATCGCGGCAATCGCATCGGCAAGCGTGGTGCCGCCAATGCGTCCGTTGAGCCAGTGCCCGGTCCGCCAGTTGCTGCCGTCGCTCCAGAACGACAGGTCATCCGGAAAGGCCGGCTGCGGGCGTGCGTCCCATGTCCAGACAAAAACATGGTCCGGATCGACCATGCCCTGCGGTGCTGTATTGCCCTGCCAATGATTGTGGTGCGCTTGAAGAAAACGCCGCTGCTGACTGTCCGATCTTCCACCCGAAGAGAAGTATGGCAGATTGCTTTCAGCCGATTTCGGATCGACGAAGACATTCGGCTGATTGGCGCCCTTGTCCACTGCCGGACATCCCAGTTCGGTGAACCAGACGGGCTTCATTCCCGGCGTCCAGACCGTCGGCATCGCCCTCTCCGCACCGTCTGAACGGTCGAAATGCAGACTCGACCACCAGCTTTCGATATCCTTGTAACGAAAGACCCAGGGCTTGCCCGCCAGCCCGTCGGTTATGGGGGAGCGAAGGCGATTTTGCCGGTCAGCCTCACTGGCATAATACCAGTCATACCCTTCACCAGCTGCAATCTGCCCTGCCATCCCCGTCACGTCGTCGCGCGCAGCAAAGCCATCCGGGTTACGCTTTACGAGGTCATCGTCGCGCCAGTCGGCAAGCGGCATGTAATTGTCGATGCCAACCGCATCGATGTCCGGCGAGGCCCAGAGCGGATCGAGATGGAAAAAAACGTCGCCGCTACCGTCCTGCGGATGATAGCCGAAATACTCGCTCCAGTCGGCACCATAGGTTATCTTCGTTTCCACTCCGACCCTCGCCCTGACATCCCCGGCCAGTTCGACCAGTTCGTCAACAAAGGGAAACCGATCCGCGCCATCGCGCAATTGCGTCAACCCGCGCAGTTCAGAGCCAATGATGAAACCATCTACACCACCAGCATCGCCCACCATGTCCGCATAATGCAGAACCATGCGGCGATAACCTTCGCTGCCTCGGCTGAAGGCCTCCACCTGGGCTCGCGCAACCGCCGTCCGGTCCACCGACCCGGCTTCTCCCGGAGCAGGATGACAGGTGATCCTGCCCCGCCAGGGATAGGCCGCCTGTTCACTGCCGCCATAAGGATCGGGCAAACCGTTTCCCGCTGGAACATCCATCATCACGAACGGATAGAGATAGACTTTCAATCCACGCGCCTTGAGATCCGCGATTGCCGCCCTGACGCTCCTGTCGCTCGGCGTACCGCCATAGGCAGGCGCGCCGTCGCGCCGGCTGACCAGGTAGGCCTCACCTCGCCCGATGCCCGCTACCGACCAGGGATCGCTTTCATCGCGCCGCGCCTCCACTTCGACACCCGGCCTGATCCGGCAATGTCCGGCACGGAGATCCGTGCCGAACCACGAGACGACCAGCGCCACCCGCTGAAGGTTCGGGCAAAGCGCCTGCAACTCATCGATCGAGGCCTGCCAGTCGGTCAGCGCCGTCGTCGTATGCCGGTTGATGATGCGGCCTCTGCCCTCACCGGTGCTCTCCGTTACCTGACCGGTCTGATAGCCATGCTCCGTCGCCCCCGGAATGATTGTCACCGCCCGGATCTGCGCCTCCAGCCTGCCAACCGGTCGCAACACCTCAAACTGCAGCAGCGGAATACGATTGCCGAACGCATCGAGCGGCAGCCTTTCGAAGACGACATAGGCCAGCCCGCGATAGGCCGGCGCCAATCCCTCTCCCTGTTTCGCCTCGATCAGCGGATCGGGCAGCTGTTCCTCGTCGCCGCGATAGACGCGCATTTCGATCGCGGTCAGGTCGATTTCCCGGCCATCGGCCCAGACACGCCTCACCGAAGCGATCGGCCCTTCGCACAACCCGATGGCGAAATTGGCAAAGTAGCGAAACGTCTCGACGCGCGGGCCCGTCGCCTTGCCACCGGTGCGTTCACTCGTCACCTCCTCCTCGAAACGCGTCGCCCATATCATTGTACCCCCGATCCGCGCCGTCCCGTAAAGCCGGTTGATCGCACTCCCCTCATCGGCACCCGGAATCCGCGCCGTACCGAGCCTTGCGCCCGAAATCGTGCGGCTTCCATTAATCAAACTCCGGTCAACGACGCTGCCGGCAAGAGCCCCCCGCAGCCCGCCCGACGATCGCCCCGATCGGGCCAAAAACGCCGCCGAGCGCCGCGCCCGCAGCCTGAAAAAGAAGAGTAGCCATGATCTCTCCCCACACACCCGTCTTCACGACTGGATGCGCGCTAAAATTGTGATAGCGTATCGATGTTTGGAAGCAAAAGCAGAGAGTGCCGCAGCCAGCGCGGCACATCGATGGAGACGGGCTCCACCGACTTTGGCAGAAGCCCTGCTTTCAAACCTGGAGGTGATGTTATGAGGCTCAAGCCGATTGGCATTACGCTTATCTGGCGGGTGACCCGGACGGGCTGGTCAATAGCCGTCCGGGTTCATTTCGCCAAATAAGTCCAAGGTGAGCGGGCTGCAACCCCGCTCACCACTTCAGCAATATACGCCACTCCACCTAGATTTTCAATCAATCCGGGTTTCCGGAAAGCGATGCACGGCCGCAATCCTGCGCCGCCACGAAGCCACCAGCGCCGAGCGTATCACCGCAGCCTGTTCGTAGGCGTGAATGAAATGCGTCGACCCAGCCAGAATACCGGCATGCTTTGCCGCACAATCCTGCCGCCAGCGAAACAGAAGCAGATCTCCCGGCCTCGCCTCTGCCAATGGCAAGGCCGGTCCGAACAATCGCCGCCCGGCCTGCATCAGTCTATCCTCGCCGCTGCGCTCGGCCCAGTCCGGCGCATAGGGCTGTACGACTTCCGGCTCCTGACCATAAAGCTCGCGCCAGACGCCACGGATCAGGCCGATGCAATCGCAGCCCACGCCTTTTACTGCGCCCTGATGGCGATAGGGCGTGCCGATCCAGTTTTCCGCCAGCGCGACGATCCGATCACCCGGCCCCGTCATTCGAAAATCGGGCCGCCGTCATGGACCCGCTCCCCGTCTGCATAGGAATAGGCGAAGTCCGAACCCGGCACATGCGGGAAGCCACGGAAATTCAGCGAATTGGCGAAACGCTCCCGACACATTGAAAACGTCTTGTCGCAGCCGGCCGTCACGGTGAATGCCCGGCCCGGCTCGATCTCCTCTTCCAGCGGCAACCAGAGTGAAAGGACAGCTGTCCCGTCCTGGCGCCTGCCATGTCCATCCACCTCGGCGGAGAGGCCTGACGAAAACACGATCCTCCCCTGCCGAAAAAAGCCATCGGCGAAACCGGACAGCCCCGATACGAGCAGCCTGCTTCTGTCGATCATCTCGACGACCGACCCTTCACCACGCCAGGCGGCAAGATTCATCCTGCACCTGCCATCCCCCAGGCTCGCGTCGCAACGGCGGTTGTAAAGCCTGCCCTGCGGCTGGTTCAGCCGGTGTGCCATGCTGCGCAGCTCCGCACGAAACCGGCCGCCGGCCCGCACGACCTCGCCGATTTCGCGTATATTCAGCAGCATGCGCTCATCCGGCGCGGCCCAGTTGACGAGAAACAGTTCCACCCGGGCGCCATCATACCGTCCGACCGCCAGATCCTCTTCCTCGATCGCCGCACTCGAAAACCCGCCTGCCACCTCGTCAGCTTCCGCGCCAAGTCCTGCGGCCTGCTCGCTTTCGCTCGCTTCAAAGCCGCTCGCCGCCAGAAAATTCGTACCGTCGAAACTAAGGTCGCGGTCGTGGTCGGTAAAACCTATCACGACGTCATCGTGCCGCGTCACCCGCCAGCAATGGCAGGTCGTCGTCGCCTGCCCGTCCAGATGCGTCTTGAATGCCTGCGGGATTGTCCTCATGCCAATATCTCCGTCAGCGGAATGGTCGGGATACGCCCGGCATCGAAATGCGCGAGGTTGACGTCGATCCGGTCGATGTCGAAACGCACCGGCACGTCGAATTCATATCCGGCCTCGATCAGCGCGCCGGCCACCGGCACATGCCCCGCAGCAAAGGTCACCATCCCGGTCGTCGCATCGACCGTATAGGTCGCATCCGTGACAGCCACGCCTTCCACGGCAACCAGCACGCTCTCCCGAACCGGCTTGGTGATCCGCCGCGTCCAACTGCCACCCGCATCCTGATAGGCCTTTACCAGTTGAAACACGGCTGTCACGCCATCGCCGGTGCCGATGATCTGGTCGTTTGCGGAAACCACCCCGCCCGGCGAACAGGAGGCCCAATCCACCGGATCGCGAAAGCGAAAACCATACAGTTGCCCTCGCCGCGCCTCGAAGAACTCCAGCACTGCATAAAGATCGGTGAGCGAGCGGATACCCGATCCGACCTCATAGCTGCGGCGGCTATCGCGCCAGCGCTGGTTGCGCTGTTCCCGCCCGTTCGAGAGATTGACGATATCCGTGCGCCGCACCGGCCCGCCGCTCGCGTCGAGCGCCAATCGCAACGGAAAACGTATTTCATGAAACCCGCTCATGCCGATTTCCCCCTAAAGTGTCCGGTTCAAAGCCCTCTGCGCCCGCGCATCACGCTGCGTGCGAGCATGGCCGAAACCTGCGCCTCGCTCTTGCGGAAGCTCGCGACATCCGTCGCCGTCACATTGAAAACGATCTGTGGCCCTGCCCCGCCGCCAGCCGAAGCCACGCCAAGTGAGCCATCGGCGCCGCGTTTCAGCGGCAGGATCGCCTCCGGCCCCGCCTCGCCCATCAGGCCGGTGCCGCCATTCATCGGAAAATAGCTTGGTGCCCGTACGACCCCGCCATCGGCAAACGGCGTCACGGATCCGATCAGCGATCCCACGGCATTTCCGAGCAGGCCTTCAAGCGGCTTCAGACCGGCACTCAGCGCAATATCCGTCAGCCGGTTGCCCAATCCGCGCAGCACATCCTCCAGCCCCTTGCTGCCGGTCGTTGCCGATCTCAGCGCACCGGTCAGCGCCGCACCGAACCGCTGCGACCTGGCTTCCAGATCCGCCATCACATCCGAAAGCGCCTCTGCACCGGCAAGCGTTGCGGAGACATCCGTATCGTCGTTTTCCATTGTTGTTCTCCGTGAGCCACAGTCCCTCACCCGCGTGCGGGGAGAGGACCAGGATGAAGGTCAGACATTGCTGCGCCGACGCCCACATCCGGAAACGCTCGCATCAACGCATCCAGTTCGGCCCTGCCAGCCGCCATCTCGCGTGGCCGCGCGGCACCTGTCATGAGAAGGAATTCCACCGGCGTTAGCGCCCATAAATCCCGTGAAGAAAGCCGCAGCAGGGAGAAGCCGACATGCATCACCACGTCCCAGGGAAATGGCGCCGACGCGCCTGCCCTGTCGTGACGCACATTCTTTCCCGCTGCGGCATTCAAGGGTTTGCTGCGGCACCCTCCCCGTGCCCGGAAAAGGTCGCTGTCAGCAGGTCGCCAACGATACCGGCATAGGTCGCGATCCCTCCCTCGACGCTCATTGCCGCCACCTCGTCGTCCGAAAGCAGATTTCCGCCGCCGCGCAGGCCCGCGCCAATGATGCGGATCATGTCGGCGGACTTCAGCCTGCCGGAGGAAAAACGCGCCGCCAGCCCGTTCAGGTCTTCCGCGGAAAATGCCGTCTCGAGTTCCGCCAATGCGCCCAGCGTCAGGCAAAGGATACGACGCTCGCCGTCCAGCACCGCCTCCACCTCGCCGCGGTGCCGGTTGGCCCGGCTGCCGTTTATCGCCGCCCCGGCCATCACAGCGCACCGAAGGTGATTGCGCCGGCGGATTCAAGTGCCAGTTCGAAGCGCACCTCGCCATTATGCTCGCCGGAATATTCGAGAGCGCTCACCTGAAATGGACCGGCGATCGTACCGAAACCCGGAACCACGACCTGCCAGTTCAATATCGCGGAGGCGAAGAAGGCGGCTCTTATCTTTTCATCGCTCGCCTGATCCTTGAATATCCCCGCGCCGGTCAGCGATGCGCGCTGGACACCCGCGCCGCCCAGCAATTCCCGCCAGCGCCCGACGCTTTCCGCATCCGTTACATCCACCGTCTCCGCGTTGAATGCGAGACGACGCGATCTCAACCCCGCCACCGTCATGAACGTTCCGCCATCGTCGACCTTCAGAAGCAGGTCCCTGCCTTTCTGCGCTGCCATTCTACCATTCCTTTTCGATTGGTTGTCGTCTTCGCCCGAAAGGCCACTTCCCGCTGTTACGAGGACCTGCTACAGCCGTTACCGCCAGTTCCCTTCGCGATGTCCCGCCATGCCTCATCCCCCCAGTTCGGTCAGAACCGTGAGCGTCCTCGCCGTTGGGCAATTGATCGGATGGGGAACGACATTCGAAGCAGTCGGGGCGATCGGCCGCAAGCTCGGCTCGGATCTTGGCCTTGCAAACGAGATCGTCTTTGCGGGCCTATCCGTCATGATGATCACGAGCGCCTTCGCAAGCCC
The DNA here is from genome assembly GCF_017313375.1 of Agrobacterium sp. Ap1. NCBI lineage: Bacteria > Pseudomonadati > Pseudomonadota > Alphaproteobacteria > Hyphomicrobiales > Rhizobiaceae > Agrobacterium > Agrobacterium sp. Ap1. The sequence goes on along the minus strand of NZ_JAFLMY010000033.1, from coordinate 5,589 downwards.
GTTGACGGGCAGGATGCTGGAGCGTTTCGGCGCCTCACGCGTGCTTTCCATCGGAACCCTGTTCTTCGCCGCAGGGCTTTGCGTTCTGGCCAGCGCACAAGGGGTGATCGGCTACATAACTGCCTGGATCATCCTCGGTCTTGGTGCAGCGCTTGCCCTCAATGCACCGGCTTTCACCGCTGTGGTCGAACGCGAAGGCGTCGAGGGAAAGCGCACGATCGCCATTCTGATGCTGTTCACCGGCCTGTCCCCGACGATTTCCTGGCCGCTGCTCAACCTGCTGCATGATCTGATAGGCTGGCGTTCGACCTTCCTCTGGGCCGCCGGATTGCAGGTCTTCGTCTGCCTGCCGCTCTATCTGTTCGGCCTGCCGAACCCGGTCGCCCGGGAAACCGCACGCATATCGGCCAACACCGCACCAGTACCGCTGACTGCGGCCGGCAAAAAGGCAGCCTTCATCTTCGTGGCGCTCTCAACGGCAATCGCCTCCTTCGTCACCTTCGGCCTGTCGCCTTCCCTTCTGGAAGTGCTGCAACAATCCGGTGCCACGCCTGAACTCGCATTGCAGCTTGCCGCAGCACGCGGCGTGCTCGGCATTTCGGCACGCGGTTTCGATATGCTGCTCGGCAAGCGGGGCAATCCCTTTCTCACCTCGGTCAGCGGGATCAGCCTGATGGTTGCCGGCTTCACCAGCCTTCTCCTGTTGCCACCGTCAACCGTCAGCCTCTGGATCTTCGTCGCACTTTACGGCTTCGGCTCGGGCATATTGGTCGTCGCCCGCGCATTGCTGCCGCTGGCGCTGTTTTCGCCGAGCGAATACGGCCGTCAGGCGTCACGGCTGATGATGCCGCAGAATATCGCCAATGCCATCGCCCCGATCCTGTTTACCGCCCTGTTTGACCGAACAGGGGTGTCCACCGCACTCATCATTTCAATCCTGCTCACGCTTGTCGCTCTCTGCTCGGTCATCCTTTTGATCTCGCTTGTCAGAAAAGCGCGCCGAACGGCCAGCATCGTCACTCCGTCACGGCCCTGAAACGTATCTCGCTGAGATAATATCTGGTCTTCGGCTCGCGACGGCTTCGCGCACTGATCCTGAGCAGGTTCACCAGAAGGGCACCGTCGAGCGCCAGATCCGCATTGTCGAGCAGCGCCGTCACCTTCGCGGTAATCTCCAATGCCCGCCGCCGTCCTTCCCCCTCGGACCAGACCTCCAGCGTGAGAAAATGCTCCTCGCCGGGCTCGGTCACGGTGGAAAGATCGCGGGTCTCCATTTCGCCGATCACGATTGCCGGTAGTTTCGGCCGCGTCTGCAGGCGATCACGAATGCCATCCGGCCCGATCAGCGCCGTCAGCACCGCATCGCCGGCAAGCCGCAAATGGATAGCCCTCAGAAGTGCATTTGCCGCACTCATCCCGCGCCCTCCTCGCAAAGACAGGTCAGATAGCGCCCGGTCTCATCCGGGTCCTGGACCAGCTTCACCGCAAACAGCCGAGCGCCCTTGCGCAAACGCTGTCCGGCAGAAACATCGCTGCGAAACCGCAGCCAGATGCGATGTGTAATCGTGCCGATCTCGGCACCGGCTCGTTCGGCAAGGCTTGCCGATACCGGTTCGACCTTGGCCCACATGGCGGCGGTCTCTGTCCAGTTCACCGTCGCGCCCCCTTGCCCGTCCGGTATGCTGACCGGCTCTTCCAGCAAAAGCCGCGCCGTCATCTGGCCGGGGTCGAAGAAGACCACCATCAGAGCCTCCGCATCCGGAACGGCGCGATCAGCCGCTCGTAGCCGTCGGGAACACCGGCCGGCTGCTGCTCTGCCGAGATGACACCGCGAAAAGCGAACATGTGGCCTATATGGATCAGCATCGCCCGTTTCAGCGTGTCCGGCACATCCGTTCCCGCCTCGCCATAACCGGCCGAAAAATCGATCTCGATACCATTCACGGCCCGGCCCGGAGAAGGTGGTTCACGCAGCCAGAGCCGTGCCGGACGCCCCACACCGTCGAGCAGATGGTCTTCAAGCGAAACATCAACGGCTGCGCCATCGGCATCATAAATCGTAACGGATAGAATCGCTTGCAGCGGCGACTTGAGGATTGGGATCACTCCGTCCGTCTGCCATCGATCAAGATAGAGCCGCCAGCTTTGCGCGATCAGGCAAAGCCCCGTCTCGCTCTCCAGAAACGTGCGGGCGGTCGTGATCAGCGACAGGAGAAGCGCATCCTCTTCACCGCCATCAAGCCGCAGATGCGCCTTCACCTCGGCAAGCGTCAGCGGTTCCGCCAGTGGCGGATCGATCAGTGCATAGGTCATGGAAATCCCTTGGGTAAGCGAATAGCGAATTGAGTGTGGCGAATAGGGAGATGGCTTGTAGCGATGGGAGAAAGCGGTCGCGTCCGCCCCTCCATTCGCTATTCGCTACTCCTATTCGCTTCGCAGCAGCATCAGCTCACCGCAAACTTCACCAACTTGATCGCCTCGAAATTCTGCACCCCGCCGCCGACGCGCTTGGTGGTGTAGAACGGGACATAAGGCTTGGCCGAATAGGGATCGCGCAGAATACGAACTCCCGCTCGGTCGACGACCAGATAACCGGAGCGGAAATCGCCAAACGCGATCGACAGCGAACCCGCCGCCACATCCGGCATTTCTTCGGCTTCCGCCACCGGAAAGCCCATCAGCGTTGCCGGCTGACCGGCAGATGCCGGCGGGCGCCACATGTAGTTGCCGTCGGCGTCCTTGAACTTGCGGATATCGGCCTGCACCTTGCGGTTCAGCATGAAGGTGCCGTTCTGCCGATGCCCCGCCTTCAGTGAATAGATAGCGTCGACCAGCGTGTCGGACGGTCCGGTGGATTTCCAGGCGCCTGCGGCCCCGGTCGCGATATGGCCGAGATTGCCCCAGGTCCAGGCGCTGTCGGCCACCGCTGTGTAGGACAGAAACCCCTTCGGCTTGTTGACACCATCGCCGCGGATGAAGGCATCGCCCTCCTGTTCGGCAAAGACGATATCCACCTCGCCGGCAATCCAGGCCTCGATATCGACCGCGGCATCGTCAAGCAGCGCCTGCGTTGCCGCCGGCATGGCGTAAAGTTCCATGGTCGGGAAGGACAGTTCGGCAAGCTGCGGCGCATTGGTCTGCGGCCGCGCCGCTGTCTCAGCCACCCAGCCTGTAGCAAGACCGGTCGTCGCGAACGGCTTCTTCAATACGGCGGTCGAGACGGTGCGCACGGTCGAAAGCGCCCGCATCGGCGAGACGACGGCAACCCGCCTGCCGATCTCGCTATCCGTCTCGTCCGGCACGAGATAACCACCATCCGCACCGCTGCCTGCCGACATCGCCTTGGCTTCCAGCTCGCGCAACCCCGCCTCGTCACCACGGCGGACATAGGCATCGAAGGCGGCCTTGTGCTCTGCCACCTCCGGCGACAGCTCGGCTCCTCCATGGGTATTGGCACGGGCCGATCCGAGCTGCGGCCGTGCCTTCTTCAGAACAAGCTGGTCGAGAACCTTCTTCTGGTCGTCCATTGCCCGGTTGATACGGTCGACCTTGTCACGGGTGACGATATCCGATGTCAGCTTCTGCTCGATCTCGCCGAGCCTGCGGTCGTTGACATCCTTGAAGGCCTCGAATGCCTCCATGAACTCGTCGAAAGCCGCCGTTACCGTCTCGGGTATGGCCTTCACTTCGGGCGCCACCTTGTTTGCCTGCATAACCTGCTCCGTCATATCGATTTTCCCTTGAAGCTTGAGGTGAACATCATCTTCGCCGCCCGCCGCATCTGGCGGACGAGTTCTGTTTCCCGATCTCGAAAGAACCGGGCATGCTTGACGTCGGAAACCATGGCCGATGGCAGCATCGGAAAGGTCACGACGGAAATTTCCCAAAGATCGGCTTCGAGGATGCGCCGCACCCCTGTCTTGGCATCGGTGCGCGCCTTGACGGTCCGAAACCCGATCGAAAGCCCGTCCAGCGCACCCGTTTTCATCAGTGAAAACACTTCGCGCAAGCGGCCCACGCCCGGCGACAACACGCCCTCGACAAAAAGCCCGCGGGCATCCTCGCGAATGGTTTTCCAGGCGCCGATCGGCTCGTTCGGATCATGCTGGTAAAGCATCCGCACGCCATCCGCGCCGCGGGCGACAAGCGAGTTCAGAAACGCCCCGCGCTCGATCTTGTCCTTGCCGAGATCGACCTCGCCGAAGACGCTGGCATAACCGGAAAAGGTGCCGTCGCCGGTAATCCCGGCCAGTTCCAGATTGGCGAATTTTCGGGCCGTCGGGCGCAAAGGAATACGCATGGGGGCGCGATGCCCGCGGTAAGCGTGCATGAAAATCTCCTGAATGAACTGAACGAACGGCTCGGCGTGCGCTCTTGGCTGAGTTGAAGCCCCGTGCAAGCCGCATTATATTGGGAGTACGGGTCCTTGAATGGAGCGCGCCATGCAGACGTTGATGCTCATCGCACTCGGTCTCATCTCAGGCACGGCAGTGATAGCTGGAGCAGTCGGCCTTGCCCTGCATCCACCAGCCATTTTCCGAAAGCCGCTTCTGGCCGATGCCCTCGAAAGAGCGGATCACGCCCTGGGAGACGCGGTCATGTATACCGGCACCGATGAAGGTGGCGGTGGTGACAGCCACAGCTGAACGCCTAGCGTCGACCGCCATATCTCTCCGCCACCCGCGACAACGCGCCCAGCACCCACCAGGCGCAGAGGCTCGCCGCAGCCGACCCCGCCAGCATCGTTTCCGCTCCCGAAAGCAGGCCGGAAATGCCGAGCCTTTCTGCCAGCCACAGCCCCGTCGGTCCGCCAAAAATCAACCCGCATGTCACGCCCGTTGCAAACCGGCTCGCCGCCTCCCGCCTGCTTTTGGGCAGAAGGTAGATCAGCGACACGCCGACACCTGCAAAAGCCCCCGCCGTCTTCGCCGCCCAGACGCCGATGATCGCGCCCGGATCATGTCCAAGATCAGCCATTGTTAATTCCTTGTCGGTTAGAGGGGGGGCAGTCAGTCGAGATCCCAATCAGGCGCATCTCGGAAAGGCGTGTACCCACAGCACCTTCGGACAATTGCGGCGCCGTGTTACCGCGAGCGCAGGCGGATATTGGTCAACTTTCAGAATCGCTTGTACAGAAGCCTTGAGAGGTTGAGTCCGACGCTTCGGAGGTTGCGTGAGAGGCTGAAGCTTGAAAGCTGCAGCCGATACCTGCCTTCTCAACGCTCAGTCGAGCTTGAACTGCGGGTACTCGGCCTCTTGCGGCACACGCAGCGTGATCGGATCGGAGAGCACCGGCTTGTCAGCCGATTTATCGGCGTTCTTTTTGTCAGCCATAGGAGCCTCCATTTGTAATACGGCGTATTACAAATCACACCCAAGCGGCCATTCGCTCAATATCCCACTGCCTCGCGTTTCTCGTCGTCGGTCAGAAAACCCGCCGCCCCGACCCGCGCCCACAGCGCTTCACGCTCGGCACTCAGCCCCGCAATCCGGTCGAGATCCGGCTCCAGCCTGCTGATTCCGATGAAGCCGCCCCTTTGTTCCGAGATGATTGCGCCCCGTGATTCCGGGATGATCTCGCCCCCTTCC